>CAZWCK010000054.1:0-9440 GCA_964632625.1 uncultured Oscillospiraceae bacterium | reverse complement strand
TATGAAAAAGAAACCGGAAAAGAATTTAATGATAGTTATTTCTACTCAGCATATGATAGTATGACAGAGGAAGAACAAAACGAGTATCATGAAATGGATTCTGACATGTGGGATAAATATGATGACATAATGGAAGAAAAAGGAGATAAAGGTATACTTTATGTAAAGACTGATGGTAGCTATGAATATTTCAATAATACTAAGGAATATGAAGAAACTACAGGAAAAATAAGCTTAACAAATGTTACATCAAAATTCGGAAATGATCCTTATATAGAAAATGCTAGCATGAAAGTTACACTTGATGAACAGGGGAGACTTCTGAAAAATGATGTGGAGGTAAAGTTAACAGGTGTAGATGAGCAAGGCAAAGAACATACTGCTGTAGTTACTATAAAAGCAAGCATATCTGAATACGGAACAGCAAAACCTGATGTATTTAATGCAGAGGGGAAAGAATTAATGAAATAAGCGGATATTGAATCAAATAATAGTTTTAATGCTTGAACAGAGTAAAAGAGGAAAACAAAAGTTATGGGAAATGTACTTGAAGTCAGTGGACTTACAAAACTTTATAAAAACAATAGAGGGGTTAAAAATATAAGCTTTTCCATTGAACAAGGTGATGTAGTAGGATTGCTGGGACCAAATGGTTCCGGCAAGACTACTATTATGAAAACGATTTTGGGACTTTGTCATGGAAATAGCGGAAGTATAAAAGTTTTTGGCAATGATATAGAAGAGGATGTTGAGCAGTCTTTAGAAAAGGTTGGGGGACTTATTGAAAGACCTGCTATTTATGAAAACATGTCGGCCAGGGATAACTTAAAAATGATGGCAAGGTATTATGACAATGTGGACGAAGCAAGAATAGACCATGTTCTGGATATACTGAGAATCAGGCAATTTGAGAAAGAAAGAACTTTGAGGTTTTCATTGGGGATGAAACAGCGGTTAGGTATTGCCTTGGCAATACTATCTGAACCGGAATTGATAATTCTTGATGAACCAACTAATGGACTGGATATTGAAGGTACTGTTGAAATACGTGAGATAATAAAAAGATTGGCTCAGGAGAAAGGGGTATCTTTTTTGATAGCTTCTCATCTTGCACCGGAGATAGAAAAGACTTGTAATAAAGTCGCTATTATTCATGAAGGCGAGATGCTGTCTTTTGATACAATGGAGGAAGCCTTGAGATTAAATCCAAGTTTGGAGGATTATTTTCTTCATAAGGTTCAGGAAAAACGTGGCTCAATTCTTATATAATTTTGACAAGGACAATTTAACTCAAAAAGAGAATAGAAGGTAAGAATATCTTTTTGACATTAATTGGGAGGAAAAACGTGAAAATATTTATAGCAAGCTTAAAGAATGAATTAAAAAAGCTTTTAGTAAGAAAGAAGTACTTAGTATTTTTGATTATTGAAGTATTAATTTCTGTGCTTAATGTTGGTGTTGGAACACTAGTTACAAAAGCATCAGATGGAATGGTGACCTCGGCTGCGTTAATTGGAAATATGTCAATGGGAATGCTTTCATTTATATTGCAAATATATATACCATTGATAATATTTATGGGATGCTGCGATGTTTTTGCAGCAGAATTCCATGATGGAACAATGCGTGCTACTTTTATGAGACCCGTGACAAGATTCAAGCAATATTTTTCAAAGATAACAGCACTTTTGTTATTGGCATTAGTGTATCTTGTAACCTTGCTTGTTGTGTCGACAATTATTCAAATAGTAATTTCAGGTAATGCAAGCGGAACCTTGAGTATCTTTGTGTCATATATAATAGACATTATTCCGTTGATAGTGCTCATACTTTTTGCGGCAATGATTAATCAATTTACAAGCAGCCCTTCCCTTTCCATTATAATTACGATTATAATATACATAGCTCTTAATTTTATGGGAATAGTATTGCCGGCAACAAGTGGTATGCTTTTCATAGGATATTTGCAGTGGCATAATATTTGGATTGGTGAAATGATTCCATTTAGTGCCATGCTTGCAAAGATAGGAATTTTGTTGGGATCCGGCTTAGTGTTTGCCAGTATTGGATATTATATATTTGAGAGACGAGAGTTGTAATATGGAGATTGAGAAGTTTATATATGAATAAAACCGGAGGTAAAAGATTATAATGAAAACTCTGAAAGGTAGATTCATAAAGACAAATATATTGATGGTAGTGATTTCAGCAGCATTGGTGAGTGTTTCATCACTGCTGTTGTTATTCATTTTTTGTATAAATGACCATAAGCAGTTTATTAATTCATTAGAGAGTATTAGTTTGGCTTTTAAAGGCCGTTTGGATTTAAAAAATAGTCTGTCACTATATTTATGGGTATTTGGGATTTTTATAGCAATTATTGTAGTTATTATATGTATTGTTTTGAGTATGAAATTGATTAATATTATTGTCAAACCGATTCAGGAATTAAATCGTGCAGCCATAAATATGTTGGAAGGTAATTTAGACTATGATGTTTTGTCCTGTGAAGACCAGGAGATAAATAAACTTTGCCTTTCCTTTGACGAAATCAGGAAAAAACTTAGGGAGAATGCTGAAAAAGAATATAATTTAAGTGAAGAAAGAAAAATGCTCATAGCGAATTTATCCCATGATATGAGAACACCTATTACTACAATTAAAGGATATTTAGAGGGAATAAAGGATGGAGTTGCGGCTTCACCAGAAAAAATGGAGCAGTATTTTGACACAATTTACACCAAAACTCTGGTTTTGGAAAATTTGGTGGACAACCTGACAGAGTATTCAGAATTGGAACTGGGTAGGATGCAATATGTGTTTGAATATGTGGATATTTCTGCTTATTTGATTGATTTGGTAGATGAATATGAAATGGATATTTGCAAAAAAGGATTTAAGTTAAATCACGATATAGAGAAAAAGGAAGCTATTGTAGTTGCAGATAGAAATAAACTAAAAAGAGTAATGGATAATTTGGTTGGGAATGCCATAAAATATAACCAAACAGGGGGAAGTATAAATATTAAGACAGGATCTGATGACAGAGGCGTGCTTATATGTATCTCAGATTCAGGTAAAGGCATAAAAAAATCAGATTTGGAAAAGGTCTTTGATGGGTTTTACAGAGGGGATTCTGCGAGGAGTAATATCAAAGGAAATGGACTTGGACTTGCCATATCTAAGCAGATAGTGGAGAGTCATCATGGGAAAATCTGGATCAAAAGTGAAGAAAACCGAGGAACAGAGGTATATATATACTTGCCAATAAGGAGGAAGCAAAATGAAGATATTAGTAATAGAGGATGATAAGTCAATATCAGACTTGGAAAAGGATTATCTTGAAATTAGCGGGTTTGAGTGTGATGTGGCATATAATGGTGAGACAGGACTCGAAATGGCATTAAAAAATGACTATGCCCTTGTAGTGTTGGATATAATGCTTCCGGGAATGGACGGATTTAGCGTATGCAGTAAATTAAGAGAGGAAAAAGAGATACCTATATTGGTGCTTTCTGCCAAAAAAGATGATATTGACAAAGTAAGAGGTATTGGTCTTGGAGCAGATGATTACATGACAAAGCCTTTTAGTCCAAACGAACTTGTGGCAAGGGTAAAAGGGCATATTTCCAGGTATGACAGATTGACAGGAACCTCAATGGCGAAGGAAAACAACATATTGAGGGTAAGAAATCTTGAAATAGATATGGATGGACGGAAGGTAACTGTAAATGACGAGGAAAAGCCGATGCCTGCAAAGGAGTATGATTTACTTCTTTTTCTTGCGCAAAATCCCAACAGGGTTTTTTCAAAGGAGCATATCTTTGACAGAATATGGGGAATGGATGCAATAGGAGATATATCAACTGTAACTGTTCACATAAGGAGAATCAGAGAAAAAATAGAATTGAATCCCCAAAAGGAGCAGTATATTGAAACTGTTTGGGGTGTCGGTTATAGGTTCAAGGGTTAAATACTAATTAGTAATATGGATTCCATAAATTAATTCGGACTAAGTGCAGTAATTTGCAATTTAGTAGAACAAAATTTATGGAATTTATTATTTTTTCTTGAAATTTAGAGTGTAAAACTATACAATGTATATGGAAACAAAAAAATGAATTTATATTCACATATATCATCTTTAAAGCGGCTAATAGTTTCTGAAAACATAATATAGGAGGAAAAGATGAAAAAAATGTTATTGACAGGCAATGAAGCTGTTGCCAGAGGTGCGTATGAAGCGGGAATTAAATTTGCTGCTGCATATCCGGGAACACCAAGTACTGAAATATTGGAAAATATTGCGGATAACTACAAGAACGAAATGATTTCTGAATGGGCACCAAATGAAAAAGTAGCACTTGAATCGGCTATAGGGTTTGCAGTTGCAGGAGGAAGAGCTTTTGCATCAATGAAGCAAGTGGGATTGAATGTGGCTTCTGACCCATTGTTTTCTGCAGCGTATACAGGAGTTACAGGAGGTCTTGTGGTAGTAACCGCTGATGAACCTGGTATTCACTCTTCACAAACAGAACAGGACAACAGATATTATGCTAAGTCTGCTAAAATCCCAATGTTTGAGCCTGCAGACAGTCAGGAATGCAAAGACATGGTTGTTGAGGCAATTAAAATAAGCGAAATGGTATCAATGCCAGTACTTTTTAGAATGACTACCAGAGTATGTCATAGCAAAAGTGTTGTTTCAATTGAAGAAAGGACAGAAGTCCCTATTGCCGAATACAAAAAAGATATTTGGAGATACACAACGATGCCTGCAGTTTCAAAGAAACTAAGAGTAGATTTGGAAGGCAAATTAGCCAAATTGACTGAGTATTCAAATGAATCTAAGTTTAATCATATAGAATATAATAATAAGAAAATTGGAATTATTACAAGTGGAATTTCTTATGCTTATGCAAAAGAAGTTTTTGGAGATGAAGCGTCTTATTTCAAAGTTGGCTTTACATACCCACTTCCAATGACAAAAATCAAAGAGTTTGCAAAGCAGGTAGAAACTTTGTATGTAATAGAAGAAGTTGAACCTTATATGGAGGAACAAATTAAAGCGGCAGGAATTAAATGCATAGGAAAAGAAAAGCTTCCGGCAATTGATGAGCTTAGCGTGGGAATAATAAATAAGTGCCTTAAAGGGATCAATCAGAAAAAAATAGATACGGATCAGTCCAAGGTTGTGGGAAGACCTCCGTCACTATGTGCAGGCTGTCCTCATAGACCTGTATTTTATGAGCTGGCAAAGAGGAAGGACGTAATGGTTTCGGGTGATATAGGATGCTATGGCCTTGGAGCACTTCCACCACTTAGTGCAGTTGATACAATACTTTGCATGGGAAATAGTATAAGCGGCGGGCACGGAATGTCAAAGGCTATGGAGGCTTATGGTGTACCAAAGAAAGTTGTAAGTGTAATAGGAGATTCCACCTTCTTTCATTCAGGAATGACAGGACTTCTTGATGTGGTTTACAACAATAGTCGTACAGTAACAATTATTCTTGATAACAGAATTACAGGAATGACAGGACATCAGAATCATCCGGGAACAGGGTACAATGCAAAGGGAGAGCCTGCAAAAGAAGCAGACATCGAGAGTATTGTAAAAGCACTTGGAATTAAACATGTAAGAAGCTTGAATCCTTTTGACATGAAAAATCTTAGTGATACCTTAGAATGGGCGTTCAGCCTTGATGAACCTTCAGTAATAATTACAAGATGGCCTTGTGCATTGAAGAAGCTTTCTCAAAATGATAAGAAAGAATTTGGTGATTATTTTACTAAGTTTGAAGTAAACGAGGATAAATGTATTGGGTGTAAAATTTGCACAAAGTGTGGTTGTCCTGCTTTGCGTTTTGATAAGAAAAGCAATAAGGCAGGGATTGACGGTACTATGTGCTTAGGCTGTAGTACCTGCGCACAGGTTTGTCCAAAGGGCGCAATAAGTGAAGTTAAGTAGTGAAGGGAATAGAATGGTGAATTAAATGAATGATATAAAAAGTATATTATTGGTGGGAGTTGGTGGACAAGGAACTATTCTTGCAAGTAAACTGCTGACTTTTGGTCTGCTACAGGACGGATATGACGTTAAAATGTCTGAAATACATGGTATGAGTCAAAGGGGTGGAAGTGTAACTACTCAAATCAGATATGGAGAAAAAGTATATGCACCTACAATTGGAATAGGGGAAGCTGATTTGCTTGTTTCCTTTGAGGAAATGGAAACATACAGATGGTTGGAATATTTGAAACCGGAGGGAAAAGTAATTTTGAACGATTATAGACTTCCTTCGGCACCAATTTTGGCAGGTGCCTGTGATTATCCGGAAGGTTTGAAGGAAGAAATCAAGGGAAAGGTGAATACTACTATTATTGATGCAAGAAAAATTGCAATTGAGCTTGGAAATCCAAAGGTAATGAACGTAGTTATTTTAGGTGCTTTGGTAAAGGCAATGGGCTTAATTGAAATGGACTGGAAGGAAATCATGGAGAAAAACATGAAGCCTGAGTTCATAGAAGGTAACATGAAGGCTTTGAAGGCCGGAATGGAATTAGTGTAATAAGTTAATTTATAAACTATAATACAGAAAGCAAGGTGAAAATATGGAAAAGAAGGAATTGATACTGGTAATAAATCCAGGCTCTACATCTACAAAAGTTGCATTATTTCAAGGTCAAAAACAAATAAACTCATTGAGTCTTGATCATTCGTCTTCAGAACTTGCAAAATTTACAGACATAAATGATCAGCTTAGTTTTAGAAAAGAGGCAATTACAGAGTACTTGAAGAGTCAAGGTGTAGAATTAAAGGATTTAAGTGCAATTGCTGCAAGAGCGGGAATAATAGGGCAGCTTGATAGTGGTGCATATGTTGTGAATGAAGACTTTGTGCAGGCTTCAAAAAATACTTCTTCTCCTCATCCGTCAAGTTTATCGCCCATCATTGGTTATGAGCTTGCACAGGAAGCAGGTACAGGAATAAAGGCATATATTTATGATGCAGTTTGTGGATGCGGAGAACCTGATAAAATGATTACCATATCGGGAATACCAGAAATAGAAAGACCATTTGTTACTCATGTATTAAACAGCCGTGCAGTAAGTATTGAGCAATCTAAAAGAGATGGTCTGAACTTGGAGGATACCACATATATAGTTTGTCATTTGGGCGGTGGTGTTACATCAAACTTAATAAAAGCCGGTAAAGTAATGGACATTGTGGGCGATGATGAAGGGGCACTTTCGCCTGAGCGTTCAGGCGGTGTACCTATCAGAGAATTGGTAAAGCTTTGTTATTCAGGAAAATATACAGAAAAAGAGATGCTTATAAAGCTAAGAGGCAAAGGTGGTCTTGTGGCATACCTTGGTGTAAATGATTTAAGGGATGCAGAAAAAATGATCAAAGATGGTGATAAAAATGCAGAACTGGTTGTCCTTGCAATGGCATTACAACTATCTAAGGACATAGCATCTTTAGCACCAGTTGTAAATGGAAAAGTAGATAAAATAATATTGACGGGAGGAATGGCCTACTCAGATTTACTTACTGAAGCAATTACAAAAAGAGTTTCATTTATTGCACCAGTTTCAAGAATACCGGGAACCTTTGAGATGGAAGCTTTGGCATTAGGAATTCTCAGAGTTCTGAGAAACGAAGAAGAATACAAGGTATTTAAAAAGTAATAAAACAAAAGAAAAAGGGACTATTCTAAAGCGGTGATTATGTGCAAAAAAAATGCACTATAACTACTTTAGGATAGTCCCTTTTGAAAAACAATAGATGGTATTTATTATTCAGCAGGCACTTCGTCAGCTTTTTCTTCCAAAAGCTTTTCGTACTCTGCAAATATAGCTTCCTTAATCTTATTACGAGTTTCAGGAACAAGTGGATGTGCGATGTCTCTAAAGTCACCTTCACCCATTTTTCTGCTAGGCATTGCAATAAATAAACCGTTTTGACCTTCAATGATTTTAATGTCATGTACTACAAATTCATCATCGAAAGTGATTGAAACTACCGCTTTCATTTTTCCTTCATCATTAACTTTACGAATTCTTACGTCAGTTATGTTCATACTGAGACACCACCCTTTCATGCTAAAAAATAATGATTGCACACTTTAACACATTTCTGACAACATTATACAGTAAATAACAATTTTGTACAAGCTTTTTTTCAAAATATCTGACTATTCGGAAAAACATCAATTATTTTTTTTGTCTCATCCACATTTCCAAGGTATAATAAAGGACAATATTGATGTATTTTTTTTTGCTCTGGTTCTAATGCGGCAATAACCACACCGGTGCCAACAATTTCAATTTCAAATTCCGCCAATATTTCTGTAATACCTTTAACACTTCCCCCTGCTCGCATAAAATCATCAATAATAATCGCCTTTGATTTTGGTTTTACAGCTCTTTTTGAAATAGACATTTTTTGAATTCTATCATAGGAACCTGAGAAATAATTAATACTTACCGTTGATCCCTCACTTATTTTAGTTTCCCTTCTTATGACAACCAGAGGTAGGTTTAGCAAATGGGCAGTCATTGTAGCTATTGGAATTCCTTTTGTTTCAATAGTAACCACATAATTTGCAGGTGTATCCTTGAATTTTCTTGCAAACACAGTAGCAACCTTTTTTACTAATGTTGCATCAAACATTAAATCAGACGTATAAAGAAAGCCACCACCAAGTATTCTAGAACTATCCGCAAGTTTATCGCACAAATGTTTTTGCAGTATACGAGTGTCATTTAGTGAAATATAGGGTATAAATTTCACACCGCCATTTATACCAGTACTGGTTTCTACTATTCCCATATTGGATTCGGCCAAAACCTGCTTAATTGACTGAATATCTTCACTTATACTGGATTTTGCCGCTCCAAACATCTCACAGAAATAATTTAAACTAAAGGCTGTATTCGGTGCATCCGACAAAATTTTTATTATTGAGGTGACTCTGTTGATTTTTTTCATATGATTTAACCATCTTTCCACATGTAATTACAAAAACTAACCTTTGTATTTAGGCTATAATAAAATAATAGGTTCTTAGCTTAATTTTGTCTATTAATAATTAATTTTTGCAGCGCTTTTGGTAAATATATTTGTATTTTTTTATTGTAAATTGTGTAGAATTAATAGATAGATTATGTTACAATAAAAAAACAGTAATCAAGTTAGTTTATTGCGGAGGAAAAAAATTTGAAGAATTTATCCAAATATAATCATGTACATTGTATTGGAATTGGTGGAATCGGTCTTTCGGCATTGGCAGAGATAATGCTAGAGAGAGGTTATACCGTTACAGGTTCGGATATGAAGGAAAGTGATATTACGGACCATTTGATTGAAAAGGGTGCACGGGAGTTTGACAGTTGAATAAACAAAAAAACGCTGTAAGCCTTGAAAAGGCTTA
>CAZWCK010000053.1:5080-10137 GCA_964632625.1 uncultured Oscillospiraceae bacterium | reverse complement strand
TTCCCTGAACAAGACCCGTCTCTAGCAACTTTATTCCATAGTGTACCAGCAAATTTCGTGTCTTCCATTCTTTATCCTGATAAATTCCAAAATCCTCACGAGTCTTAAGTGTATCAGCCCCCTCACATACGGAATCTTCTTCTGCACTTTTGACATCCTGCTCTGATTTTGAATAATTGGTTATATAATTATTTCTCATAAACTTTGCTTCGGGTTCAAAGATTTCCTTTGCGCCTCCCAAAAGTTCCGCTTTCATACAGACCTCTGCAGATTTTTCAAGTACAGTCATAGCAACTATCGCTTCATAAAGGGTTCTTCCTGTTGACAAAGTATATTTATCTTTCACAATGCAACATGCTGATTCTTTTAAGGCTTTTGAAATTTGTGTTAATTCATAGTCAACAAGTTCTACGCTGGTTCCTACGATTTGAGCCATATCATCAAGTACAGCCATCAATTTTTTTCCAAACTCCCTCATTTTTTTACAATACGGCGTATCTGTAACCACAATGGCATTAATTTTTTTTTCTGTCATTAATATATTTATTTCCGGATCAATTTCTTTTTTTTCAAAATTGGTTCCTTCAAGCTCAAGTATCTGAATGTCATTTTCTATTAAATTTGAAAAATAGGCACCATGCCTTGTAACATAACAGCTATCTTTGATTTTTAAATATATCCTTGGATTCTCACCAATTGAATATTCCTGTGATATCATAGTTCTCGCATATTTATTTATTAATTCATATACACTAATGATCATATATGGGCTCTCCCTTTTCATATGCTTCTTCTATTCTATGCCTTTTGTCTCCTTCATTATTCAAATTGCACTATTTTAGCATTCATTATCGTCTAACGCTTTACTAATTGCCTTTGCAAGCTGATCTGAGCATGATGTTCCTTTTTTACCACAACAAATTCCCTGTGCTTTTTCAATTATCTGGTCAGCGGTCATCCCATTTAGAAAAATAGAAATTGCTTGAAGATTACCAGAGCACCCTCCTTTAAAATTGATATTTGTTATAATATTGTTGTCCAAATTAAATGTTATCTGTGTTGGGCAAATGCCTTTTGGTATAAATGTGCATTCCATTTTCTATTTTCTCCTTCTTCGGCGGTTTTCACTGGTAGGTCTATCTTCTGATATGCTATTCGCTTGCTACCATCGTTAATATAAATAATGCCACAGCTTGAAAATCCATTTTTCTTCAGCATTTTTTGCATTGGTATATTGTCCTCGTGTGTATCTATTTTTAAATTTCCACACTGCTTAAGACACCAATCCAAACAATAAGATGCCACGCCATGTTTATGTGAATCGGATGTTATTCTATGAACAACACCATATTTTTCTTCATTCAACCACTGTCCTTCATATATTTTACAATATGTCGGCTCTTCTGCCATAATTAATGTAAATACACAAAAAATTCTCTCAACTCCTTTATCCGTGTCTTCACACACATAACTATTTTCATTGATAATGTCATCCAATATAATCTTTTCATTGGGATAACCGTTTATCCATTGATTGTGATTTCCATTATCTCTCATATATTGTCTTCCAAAATCATAAAGCTTCATTACTCTATCTAAGTCATTAACTGTGGTTTTTCTAATAATCAATTGTCCTCTCCTATGTATAATCTAAGATACCTTCGCATTTTAAATTGTCAAAATTAAATTATCCAAACTACTACTTTTATCTTACCCTATGTAAGTAATCAAATCAATAAAAATCTACTATAACATTTAACAATAAAAATCTACTATAACATTTAACACATATACAAAAAACTGCCTCACCGTAGTCTAGCAAGGCAGTCTCTTCCTTTAATAATATATTATTCTAATACTTGTCAAACACTTCATTGCCTAATAAAATTTGAGGCACAGTTGTTTGCTTTTGGCTAGAAGTCCCTTCCCTAGAGTTTCTGCTTTCTAGTAGCTTAGGGTTTGCTCCACCTGAATTTTTTGACCCGTTATTGAGCTTAAATCTTCCTACCATTTCCTTAAGCAGTTCTGCCTGACCAGACAGCTCTTCACTTGCAGCTGCACTCTCCTCTGCTGTTGCAGAATTGTTTTGTACAACCTGTGATACCTGTTCAATTCCTTGGTTAATCTGAGAAATACCGGTTGCCTGTTCATTGGAAGCAATTGCAATATTTCCTACAAGATGTGCTGCTTTTTCAACCTTTGCTACAATCTCACCCAATGCTGCTGCTGTCTCATTTGCTATCTTTGTTCCATTTTGTACCTTACTTATAGAGCCTTCTATCAAACCTGTTGTCTCCTTTGCCGCATTTGCACTTCTTGCGGCAAGATTTCTTACCTCTTCTGCTACTACTGCAAAGCCCTTGCCATGCTCTCCTGCTCTTGCTGCTTCTACTGCCGCATTTAGAGCCAGTATATTGGTCTGGAATGCAATGTCATCGATTACCTTTATAATCTTAGAGATATTATTTGATGACTCATTAATGTCTACCATAGAGTTAACCATTTGCTGCATATGGTCATTTCCCTTCTCTGCATTGTCTTTTGCATCACCTGCAAGCTCACTTGCCTGATTTGCATTTACTGCATTTTGCTTCGTCTGGGATGCAATCTCCAATATGGAGGCTGTCAGCTCCTGTATAGAACTTGCCTGTTCTGTTGAGCCCTGTGCTAACGCCTGGCTTCCATCAGATACCTGGCTTGATCCTGCCGATACCTGCTCTGCTGCTTTTGTGATATCTCCCATTATAGTATTGAGCGAATCAATAATTACATTTAATGAATTGGAAATATTTACGAAATCTCCAACATACTCTTTTACATGATCTAAAGCAAGGTTACCCTTAGCAATCTCTCCTATCGTACTTGATATATCCCCTACTATATTATTCAACTGACCTGCGGTATTATTAACAGCCTGTGTCAATACATCAAAATCACCTTTGTAAGAACCTTTTACCAAAAGATTCAGGTTTCCTTTGGAAATTTCATTCATTACTTCTGTAACATCTCTAAGAGGTTTTGTCATTTCTTCAAGTATGTTATTCATTCCACTTACAAGAGTTGCCCAAGAACCCATGAATTTTTCAGCATCCGCTCTAGTATCCAGTTTACCTTCAATAGCAGCATTTGTTAACATCGTTGCTTCTGATATCAAAGACTGTATGTTTTCGATCATTGTTATCATTGATGGCATTAAAGTGTCATTTTCGCTTCTCTTTCCAATAGTCTTAAGGCCTTCTAAATCTTTTAGGTCTCCCACAGATATATTGTTTATAATATTTATCGTATGTTTAACTCTATCTGAAACCGAATTGATTGACTCTGCAATATCTGCATAGATTCCTAAATATGAACCCTCTACCTTCTTTGTATAGTCGTTGTTGCCCATACGTTCAAGAATATCTCTGCCCTCGACTAAACCGCTAAGTCCATCGATACATGCATTAATACTGTTTTTCATATTGTTGAAATCTCCGAGGGAATTTTTTGTAATCTTCTCCGGAATCTGTCCTTTACCGATTTCGTCCATATATGCTGCCATGGTGTTAGTTTGTTCAATTACTGCATGTAAGGCCATGTTAACTTCTTTAATAATTTTAGCAAAATCTCCTCCATGCCTTGATGCATCTGCTCTTACGCTTAGCTTTCCTTGCACTGTCGATTCTGAAAGCATAAGTACATCCTCTATCATTGCATTTATTGCATTTATGCATATATTTAAACTATCCTTAATATTATTGAAATCACCCTTATATTCATCTTTTATCTCTTCCGGAATATCGCCCTTGCTAATTCTTTCTAGATTCATCGCTACTATGCGCAAAGGATTGATTACAGCATCCAGAGTTTTATTGAAGCCTTCAATAATATACTGATATCCTCCCTTAAACTGTTCTGAATTTCCTCTCGTTTCAAGTTTGCCCTCCAAGGCAGCTCTTGTCAAATCCTCTGCTTCTGTTACTAAATTCTTTAATGTGTCAATTACAGATGCCATGCTTATAGATAGCACATCCTTTTCGGATTTTGGAGTTATCTCAACAGACAAATCCCCTACAGCTATTTTATCAGCTATTTCCGCCTGTTCCTTCATGTTTTGTGCGATTTCAATAAAGCCTCTTCCTATTAAACCGATTTCATCTTTTCTATTAAGCTGCTTCTCCTCTATTTGCATATCTGTATCTCCAAGTACAAGAAGCTTAGACTTTTCCGCAATTCCTTTAAGTGGTTTTGAAACGGTTCTTTTAATAAATAAATATGATATTACAGACAAAATTAAACTTGTTATCAAGATCATAATTGCCATAATTGGGATTATCTTATTTACTTTTGCAATTTCCTCATTTACACTTACCTCTACGCCTACAACTCCCACAACTTTTCCTGTCGAGTCAAAGATAGGTGCAAAACCTGAAACTAATAATCCATACTCAGGACCTTGGTCAACTGGCTCTGTGTAGCGACACATTCCATCTTCTAAAACCTTTGTAGCTTCCGGATAGAGGCTTTTGGGATCCGTTTCACAAAAATCGTCATCAGTTGATATGATATATTTATAATTTTCTCCGTCGTCCACCATAGAATAAATAAATGCTCCATCAATTTCCTGCATTATCTTCATCATTATATCTTTTTTTTCATTAAAATATTTGTCTTTTTTCTCTGTTTCTTTATATGTAATAAACTTATCACCATTTATTTCTGATGCAACCGAATATGCTACTGCCGACGTCTTTTCGCCAGCTAGCTCTAATGCATTATCTCTGTAACTATAGTAGCAAAAAATTCCTATCGTGAGCGTACTAATTAGTATAGAAATAACCAGTATCATTGATACCTTTGTTCCAATTGTTCCATCCTTTTTCATATTTTCTTTCATTTGCCTATCACCTCTCCTTTTTAATAACTCTAAAATAACATGTTCCTTTATACTTTAATTTTTACTTTTGCTGCCCGACCTTCAAATAGCTTTGATATATCTGTTTTCAAAGTCCGTCTTAATGCTTGGCGGCGATGCAATGTTCTCATCCGCAATGGATAAAACTTTGCCATTTTCTTCC
>CAZWCK010000053.1:0-4980 GCA_964632625.1 uncultured Oscillospiraceae bacterium | reverse complement strand
GAATATAATTTAACAGCAGGACAATTAAATCTATTATTTAGGTTAAGAATTATTTGGAGAGACATAGCTACTTGGATGGGAGCCTATTTATCCTACGCATTCCTAAATTCAGATCCAGAGCTTAAACAGGCTGCTGCGAACAAATTAACCGATTTGCCTATAACATATGCAAATGTTTTCAGGCTATATTTCGGAAATGAAGTGGCCGACAAACATACCGTTCTTATGTCGAATTATACTAAACTTTTGATGTCTCTAATTGATGCAACAAAAGCTGGTGATACTAATGCAATAAATGAATATACCAATCAGATAAATCAAAATATAGATGAAAGAGTAGATTTTCTTACAACTATTAATCCATTTTGGGAAAAAAGTATTATGTCAAATTTATTAACCGGCTTTAATAATATGACAATTAATGAAATAAATGCATTTGCCAATAAAGATTACCAAAGCAGTATAGATTTGTTTAGTAGCCTTTTATCCTATTCAGATAAAATGGGTGACTATTTTGCAAATGGTATACTTGAATATTTTACTTATAGCTCAAGGGCACCAATAGTTCTATAGTAATTGTTATGCACAACAAAAAAAATAAAAGAAAACAAAAAAACTTATTGACTATAAACAAAAAAGATGTTATTATCACATAACAACTTAAATAAATAAACTGAAGACGAGGAAGTAAAGCTGTTAAACGATTTCAAAGCGATTCTGGGGTGGTGGAAGCCAGATAAATGTCAGTCACAGCAAATGGGCCTCTGAGGGCGACGTGAAAAGTTTTTTAGACAACTATAACTTAGTAGCGAAGACGTGAAGCCGGCGTTATGGGCTGAGGGTGTGATGGCACTCGTAGAGAGGATGTGTTTAAAACGCATCAAACAAGGTGGTACCGCAAGTTAACGCTTGTCCTTGTATATTTTGTATACAAGGGCGGGTGTTTTTTTTTTACTCGCCGTCCTTACTTCATCACACAAATTAATACTAATTTTAAAGTCAAAAGACAGAAAGGTGAAGAAAATGAAAAAGAAAACATTAACAGTATTATTAGTTATGGTATTAGCAGTAGTGACCGTATTTACAGGTTGCGGTAATGCAAACAGCTCGGGGGAAGCAGATAAATCCGATTTACTAACTATAGGAATTGTACAGATTGTAGAACATCCGTCACTAGACACTATTCGTGAAAATATTATTGCCCAGCTTGAAGAAGAGGGTTTTGTAGATGGAGAAACAGTTACGATTGATTATAAGAATGCACAAGGCGATACAAATAATTTAAAAACTATTTGCCAGTCGTTTACAGCAAATAACAATGATTTAATTATTGCTATAGCAACACCGTCTGCACAGGCAGCACTAGGACAAACAACAGATATTCCAATTGTTTTTTCAGCGGTAACAGATCCTATAGCCGCTGAACTTGTAGATAGCATTGAGGAACCAGGTGGAAACATTACCGGAACTTCTGATGCAGTATCAGCTACAAAAATTATGGATTTAGCTCTTCAGATAACACCAGATATTAAAAAGATTGGGGCAATTTACAGTACAGGTGAAGTAAATTCTGTATCCGTAATAGCAGAATTAAAGGAATATGCTGAGACGAAGGGGATTGAAGTTATGGAAGCAACTATTATGAATACCAGTGAAATTCAGCAGGCAGCACAGTCATTGGTTGGTAAAGTTGATGCAGTATTTTCACCAATTGATAATACAGTAGCGTCATCAATGCCTACTATTGTAGATGTTTTAAATAAAGCAAAAATTCCTTATTATGTTGCCGCCGATTCAATGGTAGCAGATGGTGGATTAGCAACTGATGGTGTAAATTATGTGGAATTAGGTAAAGCAACAGGTGTTATGACAGCTAAGATTTTAAATGGAGCAGATACAGCAACTATGCCGGTACAGATTATGTCTGATACACAGATTTATATAAATAAAGAAACAGCAAATAAGATTGGACTTGAAATTCCAATTGAAATTTTGGATCAGGCAATAGATTTATCAAACTAGTTAAAGTTTAAATTTATTAATTTAAAATAAACTTGGAGGACATTATGTTATTAACATTCGTAGCAATTATAGGTTCTTTGGAACAGGGAATGATATATGCAGTATTAGCTCTCGGGGTATTTCTCTCATTTAGAACACTAAACACCCCTGATTTGACGGTGGACGGCAGCGTTGTAACTGGTGCGGCTGCCTCTGCTGTTGTTTGTAGCATGGGCGGCAATCCTTTTTTAGGATTGCTCTTGGCCTTTGTTTGTGGGTGTGCAGCAGGAACTGTAACTGCATTATTAAATACTAAATTGAAAATACAGGCACTTTTAGCAGGTATACTTGTAATGCTTGGGCTTTATTCTATAAACCTTAGAATTATGGGTAACAAACCTAATATTTCTTTGATTAGAAGTAATACATTATATAAATCAGCAACAGAAATATTATCAGAAAAATATTCAGCTTTAATTGTAGGCACGATTATTTTATCTATTGTAATTGCATTATTTTATTTTTTCTTAAAAACACAACTTGGTTTTGCACTTCGCGCTACAGGAGACAACGAAGATATGGTAAGAGCCTATGCAATTAATAGTGATAGAATGAAAGTTTTAGGTTTAGCGCTTTCTAATGGGTTTGTGGGATTGGCAGGAGGAATGTTGGCGCAGTATCAATCTTTTGCGGATGTTACTATGGGAACAGGAATGGTAGTTATAGGTCTTGCCTCAGTAATAATAGGGGAAGCTATTTTCGGTACAAAGTCATCATTAAGAAGACTGATAGCTGTTTCTTTAGGAGCTATAGTCTATCGTTTAATAATAGCACAGGCATTGGCATTTGGACTTCCAACAAGTGATTTAAAGCTGGTGTCTGCTATAATAGTTGCAGGAGCCTTGGCAATAGGTACATTTAGTGAAAATTTCCCATTTAAATTATTAATGGAAAAAAAGGAGGCTGAGTAGTATGTTAAATATAGAAAATATGCAAAAAATCTTCGGAAGAAGTACTGTAAATGAAAAAGTAGCAATAGACAAGATAAGTCTTCATTTGGAGTCGGATGATTTTGTTACTATTATAGGAAGCAATGGTGCAGGTAAATCGACTCTTATGAATTGCATATCGGGGGTATTCCCTATTGATTCAGGGAAAGTAATTTTAGATGGTAAAGATATAACAGGACATCCAGAGTTTAAACGATCAAGAATGATAGGAAGAGTATTTCAGGATCCGCTAAAGGGCAAGGCTTTTGATATGACAATTGAAGAAAATCTTTCTATTGCATATAATAAGAATCATTTTCATGGCTTGCAGGCTGGTATAAATAAGAAACAAAGAGAAATTTTTAGAGAAAAATTGTTATTGTTGGGTATGGGCTTGGAAGATCGGATGAAGCAAAAAGTAAAACTTTTGTCGGGAGGGCAAAGGCAGGCATTGACTTTGTTTATGTCAGTAATGTCCAATCCAAAGCTTTTACTTTTAGATGAGCATACAGCAGCGCTTGATCCTAGTGCTGCTGCTAAGGTACTTGAACTTACAGATTATTTTTTTAAAGAAGAAAAGCTTTGCACTATGATGATTACACACAATATGAAGGCGGCTTTAGAGCATGGAAATAGAACCATTCTTATGAATAAAGGTCGCATCGTTATGGACATAAGCGGAGAAGAACGCAGAAAAATGACCGTAGAGAAATTAATAGAACAGTTTGAAATTGATAATGATAGGATGCTGCTCTAATTAATTTTCTCCAGTTCCAATTATTATAATGGATTTTCATTAACTAGCTGTATACCTGCTTTTATTATTGACTGTTTTATTTCTTCTGCTTGTTGACGATCCCTTGTTTCTATTACTACTCTTAGAAAGCAGCTATTAATTGCCACGTTTGGGTCACTTCTGTCATGATATACAGCTACAACATTGCCTCCACAATGGCTTATAATTTCACTTACGCTTAAAAGTTGTCCTGGTTTGTCTACTAATTGCATAGTTATGGTACTTCTTCTACCACTCATAATCAGACCTTTTGTTACAACTCTATTTAAAATGCTTACGTCTATATTTCCGCCACTAACAAGACAAACAATCTTTTTTCCATGTAAATTAAACTTATTAAACATTGCCGCTGCCACCGAAACAGCACCTGCCCCCTCTGCAACTAACTTTTGGTTTTCCATTAGTGCAAGTATTGCTGTCGCAATTTCATCTTCTGAAACTACTGCCATATCGTCCACATATTTTGAAATTATTTCATATGTTATGTCCCCAGGTCGCTTTACAGCAATACCATCTGCAAAAGTATTCACAGAATCAAGAGTTATCAGCTTTCCTTCTTTTACCGATTTATACATACTGGGCGCTCCTGCTGCCTGCACTCCATAAACTTTGCAGTTTGGATTTAAATTCTTTATAGCAAACGCCACACCACTAAGTAAGCCGCCACCACCTACCGGCACGATAACAGCCTCCGCATCAGAAAGCTGATTTAAAATTTCCAGTCCAATTGTCCCCTGTCCTGCTATAACATCATCATCATTGAAAGGATGAATCAAATTTCTGCCTTCTTCCTTTTGAATTTCCAAAGCCCTTGCATGTGCATCATCATAAGTATTCTTTACTAGACAAACATCCGCACCATATTTTTTGGTAGCTTCTATCTTACTGATTGGTGCACCATCTGGCATGCATATTAAACAAGGAATATTATTCTTTTGCGATGCAAGTGCAACTCCTTGAGCATGGTTTCCTGCACTACAGGCAACAATCCCCTGCTTTTTTTCTTCTTCACTTAGCTGACTTATTTTATAATAAGCACCTCTGAGTTTAAAACTACCGGTCACTTGCAAATTTTCTGTTTTAAGATATATGGTATTATCTTGACTTAATCCTGAAGCCAAGATCAAATCTGTCTTTCGTGCAACTTCTCTTAGAACATATGCTGCATGGTATATTTTATCTAATGTAAGCATG
>CAZWCK010000052.1:0-10163 GCA_964632625.1 uncultured Oscillospiraceae bacterium | reverse complement strand
CTATTAAGAAAAGAACATACCAAGCTATATATAGATTACTAGACAGGGTTTCCCCAATTGATTCTGATTGTGGGCTGCTTTGTAATGCTGCCTGCTGCAATTGCGGTGGTGATGGAGAAACTGAGGATTCTTTGGATTATGAGCTTGGCATATACCTGCTTCCCGGAGAAGAAAAAGTATTTACACAAAAAGAGACATGGCTTAAATGGAGCCACGAAATGGCAGAGGACTATGATTTCCCCGAGAGTTGGTTTGGTAAAGTTTATTTCGTCAGATGTAAGACACCTCCTGTTTGCCCAAGAGAAATGCGCCCTTTACAATGCCGCTTCTTTCCTCTTGCTCCTCGACTTACAGATGAGGATGAACTAGAACTTGTGTTAAACACCATAAATCTACCCTACAGTTGTCCTTTGATAGAAGATAATATTAAATTAAATGATAACTTCATCAAGGCAACCTATACTGTATGGGAACATCTTATTCGAGATCCTCTTATATATGATTTAGTAAAAATGGATTCATAATAAAGAAAGTGCAAAATAACAAAACCCCGCCGCATTAACCTTTTCGTCGGGGTTTTGTATCAACATAGCTGAGTTGGTTCTAATATATTTTATATTCCGAATTAATACCTGTTCATTTACCTTAATTGCAGAGTATTGTATATTACTACTGCAGCCTCTGCATTTGTAATGCTTTTATTTCCATTGAACCGTCCTTTTGCATCTCCTTGCATAATTCCAAAGCCTTTTGCCAAGGTTGCATAGCCTAAATATTCCTTTGATACATTATCTTTAAAAAGATTTTTGTATATCTCACTATGTCGCCCTGCTATATCGTAGTTCAAAAATCTAATAACAAATTTCGCTGCCTGCTGTCTTGTTACCATCCCTGCCTTATTAATCTCATCCTTTTCTATAATTTGCTCATTTATAAGCATTTCATATAACTCTTCGCTGTCATAGCTTCCTTGCATTGGTGAATACAAATATCTAAAAAAGTTTTCCTGAGAAATGGCAATGTTTCCATTAAACTTATCTCCATCAAGATAATATCCATTTTCTAATAATTTATTTACATATGATTCATACCATTTTCCCGAAATGTCATCATACATTGGTTCATTCTCTTTTACATAAGGTTTACCATTATAGCCAATCAAATTTCCATTATACGCATCTACCAGATAGAAAGGTCTTTCAACAAAACCGTATGCAGGTACTGCAGTGTTTTCGTCAATCTTTATATAAGTAATTTTAAAGCCGCTTTCCTTTTCTATCATGTCAAAGGCCTTTTCATTGGTTATAATGTTATTTAATACAGGAAATTCTACAGTATTGAACCATTCACAATTATAACTTTGTATTTTTCCCTTATTGTTTACTTCCACATATATATTGTTTTCATTTACAACAATACCATTAACTACCCTGCTATACAAAAAACTATTATTAGTGTTTTGGAGATCATTTGCAGAAGTCATATCCTCTTGCAATTTCAGAGAGTTAAATTTTGTTGGAGAATTGCTTTTGATAAAATCTTCAGAAACCTTCTGAGCATTTTCCCTTGTCATTTTTACTTGATTCTCTTTGGTATTATTCTCGTATATGTAAAATTTCATTATTTCTTTTGTCTTTGCATCTATAGAAGCATTTGCACCCTCAAAATAAATATTCCAGATGTAAGTCCCATCATTTATATATTCTTCATATAGTGAAACATGATTCACTTTCATTGAAGAATCAATGCCCTCAACTTTGTCATAAATAATGCTTACCGCCTCATCTTGCGTGATAAGACCTTTGATATTGTCTACCACTTTTTGCTCTTCTGGAGTTAGACTTGTGCTCTTATTTTTGTCTGCTAAAACTTCATTGCTACCTGCTTCTCTCGCTACATATCTATTATCTATATATTTCTTCACTACTTTTCCAGTATTTGCATCTACATATTCATCTGATTTAACGATACTATATGCAGGGAAAATACTTAATTTGTTTTTGTTCCAATCAAAATTTGAGAAATATTCTAATTCCGTTCCCAATTCTTTTTTGAAGATTTCCCTTGCTTTTTCAATTTTTATGTCACTTTTCAATTCAATGTAGTTAACATTTGAATTTTCGATTAAATCTTTGGCATAATAAGACATTATTTCATTGTTAAACTTGTTGACAGAAATTCTTAAATTGGAAAATTCTGCAGAAATACCGTTTTTTTCATCACAGTAAGTGAAATTAAATTCACTACCAACTGTATTTGAATCAATTAGCTTAATATTGGGGTACTTGTTCGCTGTCAATTGTTTTATGAAGATATCAGCTGTTTTCTTTGCCTGTTCTTTTGAAATGTCTCCAAGTCCTGTTTGTTTCTCCTCGTAATTATTTCTGCAATATGAAATTATATTTCCTTTTTCGTCTGTTGTTATTGATATATAATTTTTAAATTCCTTGTCTCTCCATTCAAAGCTGAAGTATCCTAATTTTTTATTATCATTTTCCTCTACCCAATAGTTACTTTCAAAAACGCTTAGCTCCTTTGGAATAGAAATAACAGATTTCACTGATTTAATCATTTTTTCGAGTTGAACACTGTCAATCTCAGAAGCATAAACTACATCAATGCTTTTATTTCCTATTGTGTATGGGGAAAATGCACCTATTACTAAAACTCCAACCAAAACGAACGTTAATATCCTTTTCACGTCTTACCTCCTTGTGTTTTCATCCAGCTCTTATATTGAACTGCAATCATAGTTAAAATTATTTACATATAATTAAGACGTTATCTGTGAAATAAAAGTTTCTAAAATTCCAAAAATAACCTTTAAAATTTTAATAGACTAAGTTTTAAAGCAATTTTATTTCCTTTTCATATAAGCTTTTCATAAAAATAATACAATAGATTACTCCCATAATCTCTGCAAGCGGCCATGCCCACCATACAATTGCAATTCCGCCAATTTTTATTAATAACCAAACCAAAGGAACTATCCCCACAAGCTGCCTTATTAATGACTGCCACAGGCTATGCATTCCATGTCCTGTTGCTTGAAAGAAGGTTGAGGTGAGTATCCCAAAAGCAGCCGGAATAAAACATATGCTTATGATTCTAAGTGCAGGAACACCAATTGTAAGCATTTGCAAAGATGCACTAAACAGCATTAGAAGCTTATCGGGAATTACCTGAAATATTATAGTACCTATTGTCATTATAACAACTGCAATCAAAATTCCTTTCTTGTAAGCTTCCATTACACGATGTCTGTTTCTTGCTCCATAATTATACCCTATAATAGGTAATACCCCTTGATTTAAACCAAATACAGGCATAAAGAAAAATGATTGTAATCTGAAATATGCTCCAAGAACTGCCACTGCTGTTTCAGTCTGCGCTGCAAGTAAACCATTTATGCAGAATAACATCACTGACATAATAGACTGCATTAACATCCCTGGAAAACCAACAGAATAAATATCTTTAATTATTTTAGAATCCCATTTAAAATTTCTAATTTGAATATTTACCAAATGATTTTTTCCAAATAGCAGTATTAATCCCAATAGCATTGATAAAAATTGCCCAAATACAGTAGCAATAGCCGCACCAAGCACTCCAAGCTTAGGAAAGCCAAACAACCCGAATATTAAAATTGCATCAAATATCGCATTTGTTATAACACCCAAGAGACTACAGATCATTGGTATTATCATATTTCCGGTTGATTGTAGCACTTTTTCCGTATTGACAAGTATAAACAAAAATATGGAACCTATAGTTACAACTTGCAAATAAATAGTGCCGCTTTGTATTATGTATTGAGTATGTGAATATACCATCATATATGTTCCTGAAAATAGCAACCCAAAGATTGCAAAAACAAACCAATTTATAAATGATAATCTAAACCCATGACTTGCAGCAGAATCTGCTTCTTCCTGCTTTCTTGCACCTAACCTTCGTGAAATTAGTGAATTAACACCTATTCCAGTACCAACGGAGACAGCGATAAGTAACATTTGAATTGGAAATGCCAAAGTAACTGCGGTAAGTGCATCTTCACTTATTGTAGCTACGAACATACTGTCAATAATGTTGTATAGACCTTGTAAAAACATTGAAAGCATTGCCGGCCATGACATTTTCAATATCAATCTACCAACAGGCATCACTCCCATCTGGTTATCTATTATAATTTTATTTTGATTTTCCATTGTTATTTGATTTGTTTTTTCTGTGCTTTCTAGTTCCAACTTATATCCTCCTGTTTTAAAAAATTTTAATTGTAATTTTTGTTTATTAATCATTTCATCTTAATATCAAAGAATACTGTCAAAAGATTTGGTTAGGCTAATGACAAGGAGGTGATATTATGAATGATAATATAGATTTAGGCAATATGACATCAAAGCAAATCGGAAATCTGATGACAAAGCCACTAGTTGATCAAGGCAAAGAGCTTATCAATAACTCAAATCAAAATCAAGAAGTTGATTATGGAGACTTACCGTCTAGAGCATTAACAAATCTTGGAAAACAAGCTATCAATAACGAAATCAACCAACATTAATTTAGAACCCTGAAAAAATAAGCAAAACCTTAGAATCATCCTTCTAAGGTTTTGTTGTTATTTGTAAAAGCTTTGGGCAAGTCTATAAGCCGGGTTCTGTATTAGACAATCATCTATCTAAGGCGATACATTGCTGTTCGCTCATGCGACCTACCTAACGGGCGATGACGGGCAGCCATCTTTTATGCCCTATTTGGTCTTGCTCCGGGTGGGGTTTACACGGCCGCCTTGTCTCCAAGACGCCGGTGAGCTCTTACCTCGCCATTTCAACCTTGCCACAGCATTATCTGTTTCGGCGGAATGTTTCTGTTGCACTTTCCCTATAGTTACCTACGCCGGACGTTATCCGGCACCCTTGCCCTATGGAGCCCGGACTTTCCTCATGGTTCCCCACGCGACTGTCTGACTTACCCAAAGTACTGTTATTATTACACAACTTCATTAATTATACCATAGATTTAATTGGATTTATATTAAGTTTTGATTTCAAAAATTCGACTTCATTTCCAAAATGGACCTCAAGCTGGGGAATAATGGCATCACCAAAGAATTTTTCTGTTCCATAATGCCCAGCATCTATGAGACATAATCCCATTTCTTTTGCTTTCTGAGCTTCATGATACTTAATGTCCCCAGTCACAAATAAATCACACTTGTTCATGGCAACCAACTCCAACAAGGAAGCACCGGCACCCGTGCATACTCCAACAACTTCAATTATCTCCTCTGGTTCTCCAACTATTTTTAATTCCTCCACTGGTATTTCCAAATTTCTCGAAATTTCTTTGACAATATCTATTAATTTCCTGCCACCCTCAAATTGTCCCTTCAATCCGAGCTTTGAAGGCTCAAGCGGTGAAAATCTCAGTTTTTTTATTTTTTCCAATCCTATTTTCTCTGCCATAAAGGCATTATTGCCAAGATCGGCACTGTCAAATGATGTGTGTGATGAATATACATTTATTCCTGCTTTTATCAATGACACTGTGTAGTTTCCAATAATATCGTTATTGTCAATCTTATTTAATTTGCTAAAATAAAGAGGATGATGGGTAATAATGGCATCAACCTTCTTATCAATGGCTTCTTCAATAATAGCTTTTGTTATTTCCAAAACTACCAATACTTTAGAAATCTTATCATTTCCGCAATTTAGCTGAATTCCGGTATTGTCCCATTCCTCAGCCAAATATGATGGTGCTATCTCTTCAATTCCATCTACAAGTTCAAAAAAAGATATACTCATTTTTATTTTTCCTTTCTCAGATAAAATAATTGCAAAATATAATTTTGCATTAATTATATTTTGATAATAACTTTTTCAAATAATCAATCCTAAGGATAATATTTTCATATTTTTTTTCATCCAGTATTTCAGCTGCAAGGATACCTTTTAGTATATGCTCCTCCTTTTTCATCCTTAATTCAACAAATTCTTTGGCAATGCTGCCATTATGATAAAAAACTTTTTCTGGTACTTCATAGGTTATTTCTTCAACAGTTGCCCTATCCAACATTTTCTTTTCTAAATTATTATTTTTTATTTTTTCTCTATTAATACTAACTTCTTGAGATTTTTCGAGCTTTGCAACAAATATCTCACAAATGAACTTACCCTCCCAAACTAGCTTTTCACATACTATGGAAAAATCATTTTGAATTAACCAGTATCTAAGCTTTGCTTGACCATTTCGTGGTTGTAAAATAATTTTTTTAAAGCTCTTGGTTTTTTTTAAGTCCTTTTCGAGAATATTGATAATTAGTTTTCCGCCTATACCTGCAATAACAATGTCATCAACTTCTGCGTTTTCAATTATTGAAATTCCATCTCCTCTTCTGAAATCATATATCCATTGTTCCTTATTTTCATAAGTCCATTTGCTGTCCTGTCCATAGTATAAATTAAAATTTTCTTTTGCTTTATTCAATGATCCATTGCTTATATCTGTCATTATTACATATGGACTTATACCATTTTCCATGAGATATAGCGGTAAAAAACCATGGTCGGTACCAATATCAGCCATGGTTTCTCCTTTATTAATCTGATCAGCTATCATTTGCAATCTATCTGATAATTTCATTATTCTAAATAATCCTTTAATTTTTTACTTCTTGAAGGATGTCTTAATTTTCTTAAGGCTTTCGCTTCAATCTGTCTAATTCTTTCTCTTGTAACATCAAATTGTTTGCCTACTTCTTCAAGTGTCCTTGCTCTTCCATCGTCAAGACCGAATCTAAGCTTAAGAACCCTTTGCTCTCTATCTGTTAATGTACCTAGAACCTCAACAAGCTGCTCTTTTAACATGGAAAATGCTGCAGCTTCTGCCGGCGCAGGCACATCCTCATCCGGAATAAAATCTCCAAGGTGGCTGTCTTCTTCTTCGCCTATTGGAGTTTCCAGTGATACAGGTTCTTGTGCAATTTTCAATATTTCTCTTACCTTTTCCTCGGAAATATCCATTTCGGCTGCTATTTCCTCCGGGTTAGGTTCCCTTCCATATTCCTGTAATAATTGCCTTGAGACTCTTATAAGCTTATTAATGGTTTCCACCATATGAACTGGTATTCTAATCGTTCTTGCCTGATCTGCAATTGAACGAGTAATTGCTTGTCTTATCCACCATGTTGCATAGGTACTGAACTTGTACCCCTTTCTCCAATCAAACTTGTCAACGGCTTTAATAAGTCCTAGATTTCCCTCCTGAATCAGATCAAGAAATAACATCCCCCTACCTACATATCTTTTGGCTATACTTACCACCAATCTAAGATTTGCTTCACAAAGCTTCTGTTTTGCTTCAATATCTCCAAGTTCCATTCTCTTTGCCAGTCTGATTTCCTCATCCGCAGATAAAAGTGAAACTTTACCGATTTCCTTTAGGTACATCCTGACAGGATCATCTACCGCTATCCCTTTTGGGAGAGTTGCTTCTAAATCTTCCTCACTGGCTTCAACTACGATACTTTGCACCTCTTCGCTTTCATCTTTCTCCATAGCGATGATTTCAAAATCATCGGGATCCACTTCCGAAACTATTTCTATTCCTTGAGCTATTATTCCATCATAAATATCATCCATTTGGTCTTTATCTAACGGAATTCCTTGCAAAAAACTAGAAATTTCTCTATAGGATATGCTTCCCTTCACTCTTGCTTTATCTACTAATTCACTGATATATTCATTTTTTTTGTCCTGCATCTCTTCAAAATTCATTAACCAAGCCCCCTACAAATTTATTATTTTTTGGATTTCCATTAACTCTAACGTATATTCCTTGATTTTCTCTTGATTTTCTTCCTCATCCGCAAGGGATAATTTCAAAACCAACTCTTTTTCCTTTTTTTTCAAAACTTTCTCTTTAATACTCCTTTTACTTTCTTCAAATACCTTTTCAGGTACACCTGCTAACTTAACATTTTCTATTATATCAATAAGAACACTGCTTTCCTCAGGTTCAACTGAATCCTGCAATCTTTTTATATCTATCTCATCATTTTCATTTCTTAGGGATAATATGGTATTGAAAATGTTACTTCCTTGCTTACTCTCAAATACCATGCCATATTGCACAATCTCCTCCAAATATTTACTGTCTGTCAGAATAAGCTTAATAATATTTTTCTCAAGAGGGCTGATTTTATTATTCACATCTTCCGCTTTCTTGTAAACACTCCTAGTATTATTTACCATTCTAAAATTATTATTGCCTGTAATTTCAAGTCTTATAGCACCTTCTGAAACTTTCAGGTCCTTTGCCAGCTTTTTAATGTATATATCTGCTTCTATAGGACTTAATGCTTTTAATATGGTAACAGCTTCCTTAACATAATCCACTCTTCCATCTGTGTCTGAAATATCAAATTGTTTCTTCAGCATTTCCAACTTGTATTCAACATATGGTAAGGCTTTGTCAATTAACTCCAAATAAGCAGTTTTTCCGTTTTTCTTTACAAATTCGTCTGGATCCTTGCCATCTCCTATGTGAAGAACTTTTACCTTGCAGTTTTCATTATGTAATATCTCAATTCCACGTATTGCGGCGGCTTGTCCTGCTTCGTCAGAGTCGTAAGACAATACTATGTTTCCAGTATACCTCTTTAATAGCTTGGCTTGATTCTCAGTAAGTGCTGTTCCCAGTGAGGCTGAAACATTTCTCACACCTGCCTGATATAAGGAAATAACATCCATATAACCTTCAACAAGTATTGCACAGTTTTCTTTGCTTATATCTTGCCTTGTAATATTAACCCCATACAAGTTATTCTTTTTTTGAAAAATAGGAGTCTCAGGTGAATTTAAATATTTTGGATTTCCATCTCCCAATATCCTCCCACCAAAGCCTATAATCTTACCCCTTGTGTTTATTATAGGAAAAATAACTCTGTTTCTAAACTTATTAAAATATTTACCCTTAACTTCTGAAATTAAACCTAATTCCAAAAGCATATCCTTTTCTATTCCTTTATTTATGAGATAATCATACAAACTATTCCATGAATCATCTGCATATCCAACCCCAAATTTTTTTAAAATTGCAGGTTCTATCCCTCTTTTAATCATATATTCGTATCCTGGATTATTGCCGTTATTAAATTGTTTATAAAAATAAATTGCAGCTTCTCTGTTTATTTCATAATATTTTTCCTTATTAACAGAACTTTTGTTATATTCGAAATTTATTCCATATTCATTTGCAAGCCGTTCTATAGTCTCTTGAAAATCTAAATTATAATACTTCTGAGTAAACTCAATTACATCTCCTGTTGCTCCACAACCAAAGCAAGTAAAAATCTGTTTAGCATCGGAGACAACAAAAGAAGGTGTCTTTTCGTTGTGAAATGGACAAACCCCCTTGTAATTGTTACCAGCTTTTTTCAAAGTGACAACACGTCCAATAACATCAACAATATTGCACCTATTCTTTATTTCCTCAATTATATTCTCGTTTACAGAAATACCCACTTTTATCTCCTATGAAAAAACAAATTACTAACTTAATCTTCTTATTCTATAAAAGTAGCCATATTCCTTTTTATTTTTTTATTTTATCATATAAATTTAGGGCATATCTATCAGTCATACCTGCAATATAGTCTTTTACTACTTCATAAATACCAAATTCCTCTATCATGCTTTGCATTTCATTAGGCAGTTCTTTTGGATATTTAATAAAAAAATCATATAAATAGAAAATCACATCTTCTATCTTAGCCAAATCCTCATTTTTCTTCACTTTATTGTTGTAATACACATTCTCAAACATAAAACTTCTAAGGCTGTCCATCTGTTCCTGACATTCAATGCTCATAATTACTTCATCTTTTTTCGAGCTGTTTTCGATAATGTTATACACTAGTGTATTTATTCTGTCTCGATGACCATTGCCAAGCACTTCTATTGCGGCTTTAGGTAAATCATTTTGATGGATTACATTACTTCTTATGGCATCATCAATATCATGATTTATATAAGCAATTCTATCACTAAACCTTACAACTTGCCCCTCCAAGGTAGTTGGCTTTTTCTTTCCTGTATGGCATAATATGCCGTTTCTGACCTCAAAGGTTAAATTCATGCCTCTTCTTTGTGAAT
>CAZWCK010000051.1:0-10442 GCA_964632625.1 uncultured Oscillospiraceae bacterium | reverse complement strand
ATAGCTGCCTGAGCCTGCTTCTTTGTACCTACGAAAAGAACCGGTCTTCCTGTAGCTCCAACTTCTCTCATGAATTCATAAGCCTCATCAATCTTCTTTACTGTTTTTTGAAGATCAATAATATAAATTCCATTTCTTTCTGTGAAGATGTAAGGTGCCATTTTGGGGTTCCATCTTCTTGTCTGGTGTCCGAAATGTACACCTGCTTCCAATAATTGTTTCATCGAAATAACTGCCATATTTTTTTCCTCCCATGGTTTTCTCTTCCACTTTGATTTTCAATTTTGTTCAAAACCTTTATCCTTCTGCTTATTTTTAGCTATGCTTATCAACTAGTTCTATTTCTTTTAATTTACTTTGCAAATTAATTAGAAACTTATGTGCAGAATTCATACTTATAATACCGTTCAATTTTTTTAGTCAAATCTGACACAGGATGCCATCATTGATTCAACTGTCAATTAAAAGTACCTTCAAGGACCATTTTTTGAACAAACCAAAGTGTGCTAATTAAATAGTAATAGTGTTCCGTCATATTTATAACGAAACACTAAGAATTATACTATAGTTTATTTTAAATTGCAACGTTTTTTTGCCGTACTTTAAAATTAAATGCAATATTAAATACTCATTTTTTTAGTAAATGTTTTTTATTTAGAATAATTTTTTTACATATCCAGCATAATACTGTTTTGCCCTTCTATAATTTGCCGCTCCTAATGAAATACTCTCACCGTTTTCAAAAAATACATTTGGTGGCACCATGCTAACAACTTTATCACAATTAATCAATATTCCGCTATGACATCGAAAGAAATTTTTTTCAAATTCAACATCTAGCATATCGATTTTTTTTCGCATGCAATATACACCCTTTATAGTAGAGATTTTTACCTTTCTTTCCACTTGCTCAATAAAGACCACGTCCTCGAGCATAATCTTACAGATTTGGGTACATGTTTCATAAATTAAAAAATGCTGCTTCATGTTCTACTCCTTTAATTTATACCCACTCCCTATCTATTTTGTTTTCCATTTTAATTATACACATTATTATGCAATTTGTCTTTGATATTTCTGTTAAAAATTATATATATATATATTTTTGTATTTTTTTGTTATCCTCTACACTTTTCATTCTTGTTTGTTGTGAAAATCAACAAAAGACAATTCAGTATTACCGAATTGTCTTCTCGCTTAATATTTATTTTCAAATCAATATGTCTTTTAGCTTTCACGCTTATAGGTGATTAAGTCCTCCGCAATTTCATTTGCAGCAATTGATACAGGCCTATCAGTATCAGCTTCTGTTAATATAGGTTTACCGTCAATAATATCTCTTGCCCTTTTAGCCGCCAATATTACTAGTGTATATCTGCTATCAGCCTTTTTTCTTATCTCATTTATAGATGGATATATCATTTACACTTCCTCCTTATATTTATCAATCAATTCGTAGATATCAGCCGACACCCTAGAATGTTCTGCTTCAATCACAGCTCTTACTCTCTTTGTAGCCTCCTCAACTTCTCCATTTACCACGCAGTAATCATACTTGTATATATATGAAACTTCTTTCAAGGTTTGACCAAGTCTCACATTTATTGATTCTTCTGTCTCAGAGCCTCTACCCGTAATTCTCTTTCTAAGTTCAGACATTGATGGAGGCAAAATAAATATCAAAATACCCATTGGGAAGGCATCCCTTATTTTCAATGCTCCTTGAATGTCAATTTCTAAAATCACATCATAGCCCTCGTCCAAAAGCTGCATTACTTTTGCTTTGGGAGTTCCATAATAATTTCCATAGACTTCTGCGTATTCCAAGAAACCATCTTCTGCAATCCTTCTTTCAAATTCCCCCTTAGTAACAAAGAAATAACTTTCTCCTTCCACCTCACCATTTCTTGGTGTTCTAGTTGTCATAGACACTGAAAGCTTAATTTCTTCAGATTGTTCAAGTAAAGCTTTGCAAATCGTTCCTTTTCCTGCACCACTAGGGCCTGAAAGAACAAATAATTTTCCTTTGTACATATTTGTCTCCTTTTAGTCTTACTCCATATGAACATTCATTATACTACTTGAGTACAAATATTTCAATATTATTATTCAATATTTTGAACTTGCTCCCTTATTTTTTCAATTTCACTCTTTATTTCAAGCATCATATTTGTAATCTCTATGTCATTTGCTTTTGAGCCTATAGTATTTGCTTCCCTGTTCATTTCCTGAACCAAAAAGTCTAGTTTTTTCCCATCGGGCTGATTGCTCTTGTTTATGATGGTATTTAATTGTAATATATGGCTGTCTAACCTGACTAGTTCCTCTGTAATACTGCATCTATCAGCAAATATAGCTGCCTCCACCAGTATTCTGTCCTCTGGTACTGTTATGCTGTTACCAACTAATTCTTTAATTCTTTCTCTAAGCTTTTGCGTATAAGTTACTGTAACCTGAGGAGATCTTTCTTCAATCTTACTAACAAGTTGTTTGATCATTCCTCCGCGTATAATCAAATCCTCTGCAAGCTTTGCTCCCTCCATGCTTCTCATGTCATCGAGATTTTTACAAGCTTGACTAACAGGAATTTCTATAGCCTTTACGATTTCCTCCTCATCCTCAACGTCAGGAATAGCCTTCATTACGTCAGGAAGAGTTGCTAGGAATTGCAAGGTTACATCACCTGAAACTGCAAAGTGCCTTTTTAATTCTTTTAAATTTTCAAAATACTGAGCTGCAACCATTGTATTTAGCTTGATATTAACATCGTCCTCTGTAATATTTTCAACCATAATCAAAACATCTGCTTTTCCACGCCTTATGACGCTCTTTACCATATTCTTTATAGCCTCCTCAGCAAAAGAATACCGTCTTGGCATTTTAATGCTTATGTCACTATAACGATGGTTAACCGTTTTTATTTCAACGATTATGTTCCTCTTTCCGTCAGAATATTCACTTCTTCCGAAGCCTGTCATACTTTTTATCATACAATTTTTCTCCCATTCTTTATTAATTTATGATAATATACCTATTATACATTAATTGCTTTGTAAATACTACTATACAGTAGCACTATCTCAAAATAAATCACATGGAGGATATTATGGCTTTCGATGGAATTATTACAGCAGCAGTTACCAAGGAACTGCAAGATAAAATCTTACTTGGAAAAATAGAAAAAATATATCAACCGGAAAGTGATGAACTTGTTTTTCATATTCACTCAAAGTCCGGAAATTATAAATTATATGCTTCAACCGGAAGCAGTCACTCAAGAATTCATTTTGTAAAGCAAAACTTTTCAAATCCCCAAACACCTATGTCTTTTTGCATGCTTCTAAGAAAGCATCTTCAGGGAGGCAGAATTACACAAATAGAGCAAAAACTTTCAGAAAGAATTATAGAAATATATCTTGAAACATTAAATGAGATGGGTTTTTCAGTGACTAAAAAAATTATATTTGAGATAATGGGAAAGCACAGCAATATCATTATAGTTGATGTTTCCTCTAATAAAATAATAGATAGCATCAAAAGGATATCCGTTGATGTCAATAGAGTCAGGCAGATTCTTCCCGGCAAAGAATATGAATATCCACCTATACAGGATAAAATCTTCTTTAAGGAAATAAATAAGCAGCATATTTCTGTTATTTTGCAAAATGAAGATAATAATTCTATTTTACCAGATAATCTTGGTAAGATATTATTGAATAACATTGGTGGAATCTCACCTTCAATAAGTAATATGCTTGCCTACACTTTTGAGAATTTATCAAAAGATGATTACGTTAACGCAATTGCAGACAAAATGCAAGAAATTAATGATAAACTGTCAAATGGAAGCTTTTCTCCAATAGTATATCTAAATGAAGAAAATACTCCACATGAATTTCACATTGTGCCCTTGGTTTTTGAAGATGTTATGAAAAAAATAGAATTTAACAGTATAAGTGAGGCCATCGAATATTATTTTTCAAATAAAAATGCCTCAAACCGGGTAAAGCAAAAATCAACAGATTTGGACAGAGCTGTAAAGAATTGTCTTGATAAAATGTATTTAAAAAAGCAAAGACTCTCTGAGGACTTGCTAGAGGCACAAAATTCTGAAGATTATCGTTTGTTTGGTGAAATATTAACAGCAAATCTTCATAAGGTGCCAACAGGAGCAAAAAACGTAGAATTAATAAATTATTATGATGGAAGTACTATTACAATTCCATTGGATATTCGCTTTTCTCCTTCAAAAAACGCTCAAATTTATTTTAAAAAATATGGGAAATCGAAAACTGCTATTAAAGAAAAACAGATTCAACTTGAGGAGACAAACTCTGACATATATTATTTAGAGACTATTATTAGCTTTATTGAAAATGCTACCACAGTTGAAGAAACTGAAGAGCTTCGAAATGAATTAGTAGAGGGAGGGTATTTAAGAAAAAGGAAAAACAATTTTCTAATTAAAAAAACCACTCTTCAGCCCCACGAATTCATATCCTCCGATGGTTTTAGAATTTTAGTTGGAAGAAACAATAAACAAAATGATGTTCTGACCTTCAAGATGGCAAAAAGTAAAGATACCTGGTTTCATACAAAAGACATTCCCGGATCACATGTAATACTATTTAATAACGGTAATCAGATTACAGAAACTGCAATTTTTGAAGCTGCAGGACTGGCAGCATACTATAGTAAAGGTAAAGATTCCGAAAATGTACCAGTGGATTATGCGCAAGTACGCCATGTAAAAAAGCCCACCGGTGCAAAACCGGGTATGGTTATTTTCACCAACAACAAAACAGTATATATTACCCCAAAATTAATATAAGTTTAAAATCCAATCTATCATCTTTTCAATAACTGCGCTTCCGTCTTTGGAACTGTTTCCATTATGTATTTCATGGTAATAGCCTTCCCACTGAATAAAGGTGCAGTTTTTTTTATTTAACATTGCAATATCTTCGCTTCCCTTGATATTACATATTTTATCCTCTGTTCCATGCATTAGTAACATCGGAATATTTGCTGCATGATTATTCCCTACGTGCTGTCCTTTAGCCAAATTAATTCCTATTTCAAATCCCTCATAAGCTGTAAGTAAAGAAATTCTGTTATGCACCAATTCCTGCTTTGTGCAATTTCTTATAACATCTGGATTTCCGAGATTTTTTGCATCAATAGAAGCACTAATAGTTGCCTTTGGAAATATTTTTGAGAGGAACTTTACAGCATTAAATAAAATTGCGGGAACAGGACGGACAAGAGAAACCCAAGGAGAAGAAATAATATATCCTTTTGGAATACTATTTAATTTTCCTCGTTCTTTGTAATCCAAAACAATATTGCCGCCCATACTGTGTCCATACAGTATAATCGGTACGTTTTCATAATATTTTTGTGCGTAACAAATCAAGCTATCTACATCTGCAAGAACATCTCTTCTTGGCGCGCAATGGCCTATTTTCCCCGAAGACAGTCCATGTCCCCTCAGATCCATACCCAAAACACTGACACCATTTTTATTAAAGGAATTAGCAATCCTATCATACCTTGTCATATATTCCCCTATCCCATGAATTATACAAACTATATGGCTAGGTTGTGATACCCTCCAATGATATCCCTTTATCTCTTTTTTGTTGTCTATATCAAATAAATCAAACATCTAGGCTCCTCTTCAAATAATTAACATAAACTTACATTTTTTGAACTTTAAATGACATTTTTTTACTTTATTGTTGTGTGCATAATTTTTCTGTATTATATTTGGTTCATAATACATTTAAATTCACTTACGAAAATAAAGCTAAGGAGGGAAAAAATGAAAAATCCATGTGAAATATGCGGAAGTATCCGAAGCACAGTAGCATACAAAAATTCATATGTATGTCAAGATTGCTTACATTTTTTAAAAGAAAATTATTAGTTGAATTTTCTCCATAATCTCTCAAAAATACAAATTCAAAAATACTTTAGCATCATATTTATCTAAATTTTATTTAAATTCCATTTATTCTATTTGATAAATAAAATGGCGATAATTACACTATTAATTTCTAATCCGTAAGTGAAAGCTCAGAGCCTAAACCGCAAACAACTATATTTACTTTGTGATTTTTGCTCTGAGTCCTTTTCACACAAGCACTATTTATTAAATTTTGAGTGTTTGCCTTTTCTGTATCTTCCCTTTTGTTCTTTATCCTTTTTCTTTTTTGTTTTCTGTTTCATTACTGAAAAACCAAATTTCCCAAATGCTTTTTTCTGCAGGCCAAAGTATTCTCCATGGCTATAACAAATCAAATCTGCCTTTGCCATATTAATCTTGCCGTTGCCATCCATCAAGTTTGAATCAACATGAACCTTTACAATTTCAGCAACAAACATATCATGGGTATTATATTTTATTGTATCCACTACCTTGCACTCTAAATTAACAGGAGCTTCTTCTATCATTGGACAATTAATCTCTTCTCCTTGAATCAAAGTCAATTCTCTTTCCTTAAATTTATTTACGTCCCTGCCTGATCTTACACCGCAAAAATCCGTTGTTGCTACAAGGCTTTCATTACAAATATTAATAACAAACGCCTTGTTCCTTTCTATAATTTCATGTGATAATCTTGATGGTCTGATAGAAACATAGGTCATCGGCGGTTCAGAATTTATTATCCCCGTCCAAGCAATTGTAATAATATTATATTCTTCTTCCTTGGCTCCACAGGAAACCATTACCACGGGAACAGGAGCAAGCATCGTTCCCGGTTTCATACTAATTTTTTCCATATCCTACCTCCAAAAATATTAGCAGGCTAATTAAAAATAGCCCCGCTCTCTTGCAATTTTATTAAGTATATTCGTAAAATGATCTGGTAATTCACTGTCAAATTCCATATACTTCCCTGTTGACGGATGAACAAAGCCAAGAGTTTTGGCGTGTAGAACCTGTCCTTCAACCTTATATGCACTTTTCTTTGGTCCATATAAATCATCTCCCAATAACGGATGATTTATATATGCCATATGCACCCTTATTTGATGAGTTCTTCCTGTCTCAAGTCTTGCCTCAATATAAGTAAATTTACCAAATCTTTCCAACACCTTGTAATGTGTAATTGCCTCTTTTGAATTCAATATAGTTACCGCTCTTTTCAACCTATTCTTGGGATCACGCCCTAAAGGTTGCGATATTGTACCTTGATTTTCAATAATATTGCTATACACCACTGCATGATATGCTCTTTCAATAGTGTGTTCACTAAACTGCAATGCCAAAGAATTATGAGCCTTATCATTCTTTGCCACCACAAGAAGTCCGCTGGTATTTTTATCTATTCTATGAACTATTCCCGGTCTTACAACTCCGTTTATAGAAGACAACTTACCACCACAATGGTACATTATGGCATTTACCAAAGTTCCCGTATAATTTCCAACTGCAGGATGAACTACAATACCCTTTTCCTTATTCACAACCAACAAATCATCATCTTCATAAATTATATCTATTGGAATATTTTCAGGTTCCACCGCCAATATTTCCGGCTCAGGTATAGTTATAAATATTGTCTGCCCTTCCACGACCTTATACTTTTTGTTTTCACAAAGCTTACCATCCACAAACACTCTTTGTTTTTCAATAATCTTCTGAATATAGCTTCTAGAGGTTTCCTCCAAGGCTAAAGAAAGGACCAAATCGATTCTGGTCCCGTTCATATCTTCTGTCACATTAATTTCAAATGTATTTTCTTTTTTCATTCTTACCGCCATATTTATTGAAGAACTCAATCAAGCAATCTCAATCATTGTCTTCCGTATTAACATACTTAGCTCTGATTTTTATTCTGATTTTCCAATTTACTCTCTATAAAAACAAAATAAATTATCAGTAACCCACAGCCCACACAAACAGAAATATCCGCTACATTAAATATAGGCCATATGCGAAAATCAAAAAAATCCACCACATACCCCAACATGGTCCTGTCAATTAAATTTCCAATTCCACCTGCTATTATTAAAGCTATGGAAAGATTAAAAGCAACATGATTATCTCTTGCTTTTTTTATCAAATAAACAAACATTATTGATATTACAACTATAGGCAATAATATCAATAGCCATCTTTGTCCTTCCAGAATGCTAAAAGCTGCACCTGTATTTTGGATATAACTTATATGAAAAAAATTTTCGACTACTGGAATGCTAGAATTCAATTGCATTCCTGAACGAACAAAATATTTTGTTATCTGGTCAATTGCTATAATTACAGCAATTATTGCATAATACATATTAATCTTCTATCCTTATGTTAATCATAGTTTTTGACATGTCCTCATCTTCGTTAACGGTTTGTGCACATCTTGTTGAAAATGAATCTGCTGTGGTATTTTTTGTCTTTGACTTGGAGAGTGGTGCTATTTTTAAATCGTCAAGAGAAAATTGTGAAAATAATTCGCCACTTAAAGTATCAAAGCGTTCAAGCTCGGCCTCCAACATATTCTTATATCTTGATTGAAAAGAAGTAAATCTGTTCCTCAAATCTACAGTTTGTTCTGTCAAACGTTCTACAGATTCTCTGGCTTCCCTCTGTATTAATTCCGCATCCAACTCTGCATTTTTCAGTAAAATTTCCGCTCTTTTCTCAGCACTGGCAGAAATATCGCCCATCAAGGCTTTTGCCGCTTCCAAAGTTCCCAAAACAGCATCCTCGGATGATTTATATTTCTCCAAATCCTTACTTAGTCTTGCAATTTCGGCTTTCATTCTTGCATTTTCTGTGATAACTTTCTCTAAATCTACAGTTAACAAATCCAAAAATTCATCAACTTCTTCTTCCTTATAACCTCTTACCGCTTTTGAAAATTCTTTATTTTGAATGTCTAAAGGTGTAATCATCTTTTACCTCCAAATATTTTTATTGTTTACACTAAAATCAATGTTCTTATGCTCAACACTTGCTGCAATATCAACATTCTCAGGTGCAAATACAAATATATTATTTGCTATCTTTTGTACATTTCCATTTAATGCATATGTAGCTCCGCTCAAAAAATCAAAGATTTTTCTTGCCATATCCGATTCCACTCTTTCCAAATTGATAATTACAGGTTTTTTCGCTTTTAAATTATCTACCAGTTTAGGACACTCATCAAAACTACTTGGTTCAATTACCACTAGTTTCATTTGTCCCGTATTTGCAATTGATCTAGGTTGAATAGAAGTAACCTTACTCTCACGATTTTCTGATTTTTGAGTAGCATAACTTCCTCTTGGCTCAATAACCTTTCTCTCCAATTTGCTCTCCGCTGCTTTTATTTCTTCCTCCATAATTTCACTATCGTCAATTTCCTCTATTCCTACAAGATCTTTAAATTTACTTATTATACTCATAATATCCTCCTAACAGTTATTAGTTTTTTTACCGTAGTCTCTTTCACCAAAAATAGCAGTTCCAACTCGAATAATATTTGAACCCTCCTCTATTGCAATAGGAAAATCATGCGACATTCCCATTGACAGGTATTCAAAATTCAATCTTTCATGGTTGCTTGCCTTGTATTCATCAAATAATTTTTTCACCTCTGCAAAATAAACCCTGACATTTTCAGGATTATCATCATATGGTGCAATGCACATCAATCCCTTTATTCTTACATTTGTACAGTTTTGCAATATATCCGTTATCATTTTCTGCGTTTCTTCTGTAGTAATGCCAAATTTACTTTCTTCCTCAGCAGAGTTGACCTGAATCAAAATATCCATAACCAAACTATGTTGCTTTGCCCTTTTGTCAATTTCTTCAGCTAGTTTAAGAGAGTCTACAGAATGAATCATAGAAACTTTGTCTATAATATATTTTACTTTGTTTGTTTGTAAATGTCCAATTAAATGCCACCTTACAGGTTTAACCTTATCAAATTTGTCAACAACTTCTTGAACCTTGTTCTCTCCAATATCTGTAATTCCTGCATCAATTGCTTCATTTATTTCTTCTGGGCTTCTTGTCTTTGTTACTGCACAAAGAAGAACTTCATTTTCTTTTCTTCCTGCTTTAACTGCAATTGCATTTTTTTCTTTATTAATTGCATCAATATTTTGCTTAATACTCATTTCATACCTCCGTTTTTCTAGCTGGCAAAATGAATTCACCTACAAAATTATTTTTTCTATGAAACTAATGTATATTTATTGAGGCTTTCTCAATATTTCATCATATATTTCAACCGTATCTACTCTTTTTCCTTCTTCATCGTAATAATATTGCACCTTAGCAATGGACTTGTCTCCATCCCTTGCAATTATCTCAATAGGTGTAAATGCATATTCCCCATTTTTTGATTTTACAAAAACACCAATCTTATCCTCCTTAGAAGCAATGCTTTCGTTATCTATTATTATACCACTATAATCAGAAGTTACTATAGTAGCTTTTTGTTTTC
>CAZWCK010000050.1:0-10509 GCA_964632625.1 uncultured Oscillospiraceae bacterium | reverse complement strand
CTCTTGTTTTTTCATTCTCCGCTATAAATATTCCTTTTGCATCTTTTACAAGTACCTTAGCTTCCTGAGTCGCTCCATTAGTATTTAGAAATTCTCTTGATAAATTGAGAATACATTTTTCTCTCCAGAACATCCTGAAATATCCAGTATCTGTAACCTTTGCAACTACTGTAGCCTCGAGATTTTCTTCATCTGCTATTTTCTTAAATGCAACTTCATCCTTTGGATCAATTACTACTGCCATTCTCTCTTGAGATTCTGAAATAGCAAGTTCTGTTCCGTCTAAACCGTTATATTTTTTTGGCACTAAATCGAGATTTACGTCTATGCTATCTGCAAGTTCACCAATTGCAACAGACACTCCACCAGCCCCGAAGTCATTGCACCTTTTTATTATCTGCGCTGCTTCTTTTCTTCTGAACATTCTCTGCAAATTCTTTTCTACCGGCGGATTTCCTTTTTGAACTTCAGCACCACAGGTCAAAATTGATTCTTCTGTATGCCCTTTGGAAGATCCTGTTGCGCCTCCGCAACCATCTCTACCTGTTTTTCCTCCAAGCAATACTATTATGTCTCCTTCTTTTGGTACTTCCCTTCTGATATGGTCTGCCGGTGCTGCACCTATTACCGCACCAACCTCCATCCTCTTTGCCACGAAGTTTTCATCGTATATTTCTTCAACCTTCCCAGTTGCAAGCCCAATTTGATTTCCGTAAGAGCTGTAACCTGCTGCCGCACCCTGAACAAGCTTTCTCTGAGGAAGCTTCCCTTGCAGAGTTTTGTCGACTGAAACAGTCGGATCTCCCGCACCGGTTACTCTCATTGCCTGATAAACATAAGATCTTCCTGAAAGCGGATCTCTGATAGCACCGCCAAGACATGTTGCCGCACCTCCAAAAGGTTCGATTTCTGTCGGATGATTGTGAGTCTCGTTTTTGAACATTATCACCCAATCTTCATCCTTGCCGTTTACCTTTGCTTTTACTTTGATACTGCAAGCATTAATTTCTTCAGATTCATCTAAATCCAAAATTTTGCCTTGCTTTTTTAAGTATTTTGTTCCAATGCAAGCAAGATCCATAAGACAAACATTTTTTTCTTTAATTTTGTCACCGTAAACCTCTTCTCTCATCTTCAGATATTCCAAAAATGCAGCTTTTACGACATCGGTATAATTGCATGCTTCTTCAAAATCCACATCTGTAAGCTTGGTCATAAAGGTTGTGTGTCTGCAATGGTCTGACCAGTAAGTATCTATTACCTTAATTTCCGTCATGGTAGGATTTCTTTTTTCTTCCTGAAAATATTTTTTTACACACATTAAGTCTGCTGTTGTCATCGCAAGTCCAAGATCTATTCTCAATTTCTCTAATTGTGACTCAGTAAAAGCTTCAAACCCTTCTATAGTTTTCACATCTTCTGGTACTTGCGCCTGCAATTCGAGGCTTTCCGGTTTTTCCTCAGAGGCTTCTTGAGAATCTACTGGATTAATAGAATATTTTTTGATGGCATTAAAATCTTCATCTGTAATTTTGCCTAAAAATATCATTATCTTTGCGCATTTTACCGTACATTCTGCTCTTGCATCTATCATCTTGATACATTGTACTGCAGAATCAGCTCTTTGGTCATATTGACCTTGCAAAAATTCCACTCCAAAATACCTAAAATGCTCATCTTGTCCATCTTGCTGTCCTTCTTCAATTTGCAATTCAGCAGAAAAAGGAAAGTTTTCATCATAAGCCACATCTACTGTTGGTTCTGCAAAAATAGTATATCTGGCTTTTTCATAGGTTTCATCACTAATTCCAGATATATCATATCTGTTTATAACTCTAACTCCGTTCAGTCCTTCAATATGAAGGTTTTGTTTAATGTCTGAGAATACACTTTGCGCCTCTACATCAAAGCCCTTCTTTTTTTCAACAAAAATTCTTCTTATCATGACAAATTCTCCTCGCATAATATATTTAAATTTAATAAAATAACTAATAATTAGTAACTTATATTTGTCTTGATACAAAACATGACATAATTACTTATTGTAATACAATGTTATCACTACGAGTCTGTCATTACAAGTAACTTGTTTGTAAGAATTGAAGATTAGCAGAGATATTTTTGCTCTTGTTCGTATCTATACGAACTATCGTAAATCATATTCCCGTATATGTTCGTTTTCAATTTTATTTTCAATATTTCTATAGATTCAACCAATTATTAATGTACCTTCTTATATTGTGTTAATATAGTAAATAATATTTCCTATTAAATAAAAAACCGCTGTACCAACTAGAAAGTCCGTACGGCGGTTAGCAATTGTATTATTTAATTATTAGTTACTAAATCTTAACTCTATTTTGTATAGTTATCAAAGTAGCCCTGAACGTATATTATTGGTGTTCCTTTATCTCCACTTCCTGATGTTAAGTCACAAAGAGAACCTATTAAATCTGTAAGTCTTCTAGGTGTAGTTCCCTGTGCTACCATTGCATTTTCCTTTGAATCTACTAAGTAATCGTCCTTATGTTTAATATACTCGTAAATAGCAGCCTTCAACTCTTCACCCTTTAAATGAGCGAAATCATTGTCTGCCAGATATTTAAGCTTAACCTCATTAGGCGTCCCTTCCAATCCTTTGGTATATCCCGGAGATACTATAGGATCTGCAAGTTCCCATATTTTTCCTACAGGATCCTTGAAAGCACCATCACCATAAACCATTACTTCTATAGTCTTTCCTGTTGCTTCCTTAATGCTCTGCTGCAAATAATTTACAAACTCGGTGCAATCATTTGGGAATAGCTTAACGGTATCCTCACTAGCCTTATTTGATCCGAGCAAACCATACAAAGTATTGTAGCCACTGCCATCAACACTGTCTGTCAAAATATCATCCAATCCAAGAACAACATCTCCACCTGCGGCCTTGAGTATTCTCTTGGTTCTAGCTCTTGTATGAATATCGCAAGTAAGCACATTCTTTGTATATTTTAATATTTCACGAGGATTATTTGCAAGTATTACTTCAGCCTCCGCCCCTTCTTCTTCTATCAAACCTTTATAGTAGTTAATGTAATCAACTCCTGTAAAAGTATGCTTTGATTTACCAAAGTTTTTCTCAAACTCTTCCTGAGTAAGTATGTCAGAATATGGGTTAATGCCTTTTTCATCAATTAAATCTATGTCTACAAGATGGTTTCCTACTTCGTCACTTGGATAGCTCAGCATTAACACTACTTTCTTAGCACCCTTTGCAATACCTCTTAGGCAAATTGCAAATCTGTTTCTGCTCATAATTGGAAATATTACACCTATAGTACCGCCTCCAAGTTTAGCCTTTACGTCCTTTGCAATATGTTCCTTTGAAGCATAGTTTCCCTGTGATCTTGCAACAATTGCCTCAGTTATCGCCAATACGTCCTTGTCCTGAATTGTAAATTCTCCAGCTTTTTCTGCATCCAAAACAACTTTTGTTGCAATTGCCTTCAAATCATCTCCCTCTCTGATTATTGGAGCCCTAAGTCCTCTAACCACTGTTCCTACTAGTCTTTCCATCTTATTTTCCTTCCTTGCCAAACAAATTTCGTTTGGATATTTGTTTCTGACTGAAATATTTTATACTATTTCCTTATTACTGTCAAGTGGTTTTGTACATCCCCCCACTTATTCTCCCGCAGTGTGTGCCTTCAATATATTTGTTTTTCCCGGCCCACCAAGCGGTAATCCTGCTGTAAGCACAACCAAGTCTCCCTTTTCGGCATATCCCTCTTTTAGTGCGGTATCAACTGCCAACTCAAACAAGCTCTCCGTGGTTTTTCCGGAAATTTTGTTCGGAACATGCAATGGTCTTACACCCCAAACCATACTCATTTTTCGCCGTACTCTTTCTTCTAAAGTGCAACACAAAATTGGACAATTGGGCCTATATCTTGAAATCATTCTGGCCGTTCTTCCCGTCGCCGTAATCGTGATAATGGCCTTAGCGTTTAAATCTATGGCTGTACTGCAAGTTGCTCTTGAAATTGCACTTGTAATATCCTCGCCCTCATTATTTTTGTAATATGAAAACCTGCCATCGTAATTAATGTCCTCTTCTGCTTTTTTGGCAATTCTTACCATAGTCTTCAAAGCTTCAACAGGATAAGCTCCTGCAGCAGTTTCGCCTGAAAGCATAATTGCGCTGGTTCCGTCATAAATTGCATTTGCAACATCAGTTGTCTCTGCCCTTGTAGGCCTTGGATTTTTCATCATGGAATCCAACATCTGAGTAGCAGTAATTACAATTTTACCAGCACCGGCAACCTTCTTAATTATCTTTTTCTGTATTCCCGGTATTTGCTCAAACGGAATTTCAACTCCCATATCTCCACGCGCCACCATTATCCCATCGGCAAGCTCACAAATTTCATCAATATTTTCTACACCTTGAGCATTTTCTATCTTTGCAATAATGTCAATATCCTTACCACCATTTTCATCCAGAATTTCTCGAATTTGCAAAACATCCTCTTTGCACCTTGTAAATGATGCTGCAACAAAATCCACTCCCTGCTCAATACCAAAAATCAAATCTGCTTTGTCCTTTGAACCTATAAAAGGCATTGATAAATTACAATTAGGAACATTTACGCCCTTTCTGTTCGATACGGATCCGCCATTTTCAACAATGCATTCAATCTCCTCATCTGTAATATTTACCACATTTAACTCAATTAAACCATCATCTATTAAAATTTTAGGATTATTATTATATTCTTTTCCCCAATCGGGGAAACTGCTAAGTATATCTTTTGGCAAATCCTTATAAGTTATACTTGCGATTTCCTTAGTTCCTACAATTTCCCTTGTAGTCAAAATAAATTTATCACCTTTTTCAAGTATTACCCTATTATTTTCAAAAATTCCCGTACGGATTTCCGGTCCTTTTGTATCTAACAATATTGCAATTGGAAATCCTAATTTTGCTCTCATTCTTTTAATTCGATCAATTGATTCTTTATGTTGTTCGTAATCTCCATGTGAGAAATTCAGCCTCGCAACATTCATACCTTCCAACATAAGCGTCTCCAAAACCTCATCATCCTTTGTGGACGGTCCCAGTGTGCATATTATTTTTGTCTTACGCATTTTTCCACCTTTATCTCCTTTTTTATTAACCCCAACATTTGCTAATTTATTCAATAAACTGTTTCTGAATACTACAAACAGCTCATATATATATGTTACCACATTATTGACATTTTACAATAAAATCTTTATACTGTTAGGAGCTACTAACTTTGCTTCTGTGTCAGTGCCAAATCGGTGCTCATTGGAGTTAAAAATATACTAGTATACCCCTGATGGGTAACGATATAAAAATGAGGAGAAAAATAGTGAAATTAGTTTCTTTGGATAAAATAATGTTAGAAAAAAAAGCAGTGATAAGAAGTGTTGGAGGAGAAGGTTCCTTACGTAGAAGGCTTCTGGATCTGGGCTTGACTCCCGGTACGGTGGTTATGGTTCGAAAGGTTGCCCCTCTTGGCGACCCTATAGAAATAACTCTGCGAAATTATGAACTTACCTTGCGCAAAGATGAAGCTGCTCAAATAATTGTGGAATTGGAGGGCAATTAATGAAAAGAGACATTAAACAAGTTGAAGAGTTTTATTTAAATTTGCCTTCTGAATGTAGCGGATGTAATAAATGCAATAAAACCAGTATCGTAAATTCTCCCATCTACAAATTACAACATTACAAAGGAGAACAGCTCGACATTGTATTGATTGGAAACCCTAATTGTGGCACGACTACCCTCTTTAATCAGATGACAGATGGTATTTTGCATACAGGTCATTTTTCCAGTCCCCAATATGCCACAAAAGAAGGTCCAGTCAAGAATCATCCTAATATTAATGTTGTAGAACTTCCTGGAACATATTCTTTATCCGAATATTCCATTGAAGAAGTGGCAATACGAGAAATTTTGCTTAACAAAAAACCCGATGTTATCATTAACATAGTTGATGCCACCAGCATTCAGCGAAATCTATATCTGACTTTGCAGCTTATGGAACTAGCGCTTCCTATGGTAGTTGCATTGAACATGATGGATGAAATAAGGAACAACAAAATTGATTTCAATATTCAAAAATTTTCTGAAGAACTTACAATCCCTGTGATTCCCATTTCAGCCAACAAAAATGAAGGCATACACGACTTGATACATTACGCAATAGATGTAGTTGAAAATCACATGGTTCCACAAGAAATAGATTTTTGCACAGGGCACGTTCATACGGCAATACACACAATATCCCACCTTATAGAAGAAGATGCAAAACGTGCAATGTTGCCCCTTAGATTTTGTTGCACCAAGCTAGTTGAAGGGGATGAAATCATACAGAAACAACTTGAGCTTATGCCGCCTGAGCTTGAAATAATTGACCATATTATTGGTGACATGGAATATCACTTAGGTACTGACAGGGAAGCTGCTATGGCCGATATGCGTTACTCCTTCATAGAAAAATTATGTGCAAAAATAATTACCAAAACGCAAGAAACTACTATAGAGCAAGAGCGCTCTTTGAAGCTTGACAAAATATTAACGCATAGGATTTTCGCAATTCCAATATTTCTATGCATAATGTTTATCGTTTTTTACTTTACCTTTGGTCCCTTAGGTGGATTTTTGAGTGATGAGCTTTCACTTGTAATAAATGGGTTAATCGAAATAATAAATAATAAAATGGTTTCCGCTGGGGTTAATCCTGCACTCCATGCCTTAGTTGTGGACGGAATTTGCAAAGGTGTAGGCAGTGTTATTTCATTTCTTCCTATAATTGCTGTGTTATTTTTCTTTTTGTCAATTTTGGAGGACAGTGGTTATATGCCCCGTGTTGCCTTTGTAATGGATAAGTTGTTGAGAAAACTTGGGCTTTCTGGTCGCTCTATCATACCTATGTTGGTAGGCTTTGGATGCTCCGTGCCGGCTATAATGGCAACAAGGTGTCTTCCAAGTAAGAGAGACCGACACCTGACAATGATGCTTGTGCCTTTTATGTCCTGCAGCGCGAAATTGCCAATTTATGCTATGTTTACGGCAGCATTTTTTTCTGCTAACAAACCCTTTGTAATGATTTCCTTGTATTCCACCGGGATAATAGTTGCAATAATTTGCGCTTTAATATTTAAGGAAACGGTTTTTAAAGGGAATCCCGTACCTTTTGTGTTGGTTTTGCCTGCATACAGGATACCTGCCTTGAAAAGTGTGTGGCTTAGAATGTGGGAAAATATAAAGGGTTTTATAAAGAAAGCTTTTACCGTAATACTTTTTGCGACTATAATAATATGGTTCTTGCAAAGCTTTGATAAAGGCTTTAATATGGTTGAAAATAGTGAAAACAGTATTCTTGCAGATATTGGTAAATTTGCAGCTCCACTATTTGCACCTCTTGGTTTTTCTGATTGGCGAGCTGCTACTGCACTTATTACCGGTCTTTCTGCAAAGGAAGCAGTAGTAAGCACTATGGCAGTACTTACCGGGGCAACTGGCGAAGGCTCACTGACATTGATGTTAACTCAGATATTTACACCTCTTACAGCTTTTTGCTTCTTAGTCTTTTGCTTGTTGTACATGCCTTGCATAGCGACTCTTGCAACAATCAAAAGAGAAATGGGTGGATGGAGATATGCCTTGGCTGTAGTTCTTTTCCAATGCACTGTTGCTTGGATTGTAGCATTTATTATTCATACAATTGGTAAATTTGTATTTGGATTAGTTTAATGTACTTTTTTATATTCTGTAAATATCGCAAACAATATTTTTTCGTATGTTAAATTAATAGTATTTTTTACACAATAAAAAAGCGCCTTTTGGTACTCATACAATCTTAAATAGAATTGTATTTGAGACGCTAGGCGCTTTAAATTTTTCATAACTTATTTACATTAATTCACAAATTAGATTTGATAGTTCAATTGGATCTTCAACAGGCATTCCTTCGATTAAAAGTGCTTGGTTATATAATAATTTTGCATATTTTTCTAGTTTTGTACCTGCATACTTTGAATCTTGACAAGCTGCTTCAGTCTTTTCATTTTCACTTAAGTTCTCATCGTCCTTTACATCATCAGTTGACGTACGCCCCTCATCGCAACACCTGCTTTCACCAAATGCACTTTTAAGTGCCTTAAATACCTGATGTTCTCCATTTATTTCAAGAACCTTTTCTGCTTTTACCTTTTCACCAGTTGGTATATTATTCAACACTTTTTCCATTTCTATTGAAATATTGCCACCTGTTGCGAAACAAACAGGATGATTTTTTAATCTCGTTGAAAGTCTTACTTCAGAAACCTTGCCTCCCAAAACTTCCTTCAAAGCCTGAAGAACTTCCTTACTATCTTCATTCTGCTTTTCAGAAGCTTTCTTTTCTTCTTCTGTTTCTTCTATTCCTAAATCTTCATCTGACACAGAACGGAACTCTTTTCCATTATATTCACGCATTACCTTAAGTGCAAATTCATCAATTTCATCTGTGCAATAAAAAATTTCGTATTCCTTTTCCTTTAACACTTCTGTCTGCGGTTGCTTGTCAAGCTTCTCAACACTTGCACCACAAGCATAGTAAATATATTTCTGTTCATCCTTCATCCTGGAAACGTACTCTGCAAAAGTAGCCATTTTCTTCTCTGAAGAAGAATAAAACATAACTAAATCCTGTATCTTTTCTTTATTCATGCCATAGCTGTCATAAAGTCCAAATTTAAGCTGAAGCCCAAAATTTTTGAAAAACTCATCATATTTTTCTCTATCCTTTTCAAGCATTTCAAGCAATTCTGCCTTTATTTTCTTCTCGAGTCTTATTTCAATTGCTTTCAGCTGTCTATTGTGCTGAAGCATTTCTCTTGAAATATTTAATGACAAATCCTGTGAATCCACAAGACCCCTTACAAAGCTAAAATAGTCAGGAAGTAAGTCTCCACACTTTTCCATTATCAAGACACCTGAGGAATAAAGCTGCAAACCTTTTTCATACTCCTTGGTGTAATAATTATAAGGTGCTTTTCCCGGAATATACAGCAATGCATTGTAGGTAGATGCCCCCTCCACGCTGGTGTGTATTACTTTGACAGGATCAACAAAATCATAAAATTTATCTTTGTAAAATTCATTATATTCTTCATTTGTAATATCTTTCTTGCTCTTCTTCCAAATAGGCACCATGCTGTTTAGCACTTCTTCTTCAAAGAAAGTTTCATATTCGGGTTTATAGTTCTCATCTGCTTTTTGTTCTTCTGTAGCCTCTTTCATTTTGTGCTGTTCGCAATTCATTTTTATTGGATATCTTACATAATCCGAATAATGCTTAACCAACTGCTTAATCTTATATTCACTTACATATTCTCCAAATTTATCATCTTCCGTATCGTCCTTTAACGTCAGAATTACGTCAGTTCCCACTTCTCCCTTTTCACATTCCTTCATAGTATAACCGTCAGCGCCTTGAGATTCCCACATGTATGCCTGTTCTGAACCATAGGTCTTACTGATCACCTGAATGTTCTTGCTTACCATAAATGCAGAATAAAATCCTACACCAAACTGTCCTATTATATCAATATCCATACCACCATTTGGGCCTACTGCTTCATCCTTTTCTACATCGGTACCTTCGCAGTCACAATCCTTTTCTCCGCAATGACAGTCACCTTCATGGCATCCACAACCTTTATTACTATCAGACGCTGCACCATGCTCCTGCTTAAACTGAAGTGACCCACTTTTTGCAATGGTTCCTAAATTGTTTTCCATTTCCTCTTTTGTCATTCCAATTCCATTGTCGGAAATAACAAGAGTTCTTGCGTCCCTATTCGGCGTTATTCTAATATAAAAATCATCTCTGTTAATTCCGGTATTTTCCTCTGTCAAGCATTTGTAATACAGCTTGTCAATAGCATCACTTGCATTTGATATAATTTCTCTTAAAAAAATCTCCTTGTGAGTATAAATTGAGTTAATCATTAAATCTAATAATCTTTTTGATTCTGCTTTAAATTGCTTCTTTGCCATTTAAAATTCCCCTCTTTCGTTATTATGTATGTGTGCTTATAATATAAGCAAATTACAAAATTTCTTGTAATTTATAAACAGATTACAAGGTTTTTTTTGGCACTCGCCTCAATAGAGTGCTAACAATATTACTATAACTCACATCAAAACAAAAATCAATAGAAAATATTGTTTTTATAAGTTAATTTTTTATTTTAAATTACATTTATGCTAAGTACAATCAAAAAACCTCGAAAACATTTTGTTTCCGAGGTTTTTTTTGATAATCCCTTAGGGATAAAACTATCTCTTTGAGAACTGTGAAGCTTTTCTTGCTTTTTTCAAGCCGTACTTCTTTCTTTCCTTCATTCTTGGGTCTCTTGTCAAGAATCCTGCAGCCTTCAATGGAGCTCTGAAAGCTTCCTTGTCAGCTACGCAAAGTGCTCTTGAAATACCGTGTCTAAGTGCTC
>CAZWCK010000049.1:0-10582 GCA_964632625.1 uncultured Oscillospiraceae bacterium | reverse complement strand
GTTCAAAAGGGGTATTGGGATTAGAGATTAATGAGGTTATCAGGGGGATAACCACGAACATATTATATCTAATAACTACTTATTTTGCAAGCATTGAAAACAAAAAAGTGAAAAAAATATTTTTTTGTCGAGTAAAACATATATATATTTAGAAAAGCCGGTTATATAATAGAGCATGTAGGAAGTCCACATAAAGGGGCAAATTAATAATAATTAGTTTAGGGAGGACATAATTATGGAAGTATTAAAAGTATCAGCGAAGTCAAATCCAAATTCTGTAGCAGGCGCTTTGGCAGGGGTGTTAAGAGAGAAAGGCAGCGCAGAAATTCAAGCAATTGGTGCGGGAGCACTTAACCAAGCAGTAAAAGCTGTTGCCATAGCAAGAGGCTTTGTGGCACCTAGTGGAATTGACTTAATAAGCATTCCGGCATTTACAGATATTCTGATTGACGGTGAGGAAAGAACTGCAATTAAATTAATAGTTGAGCCAAGATAGACAGTGTGATAAAATTTCAGTAAGATAAATTATTTCTTTGAAGATCATAAAATTGATTTGGATAAAGCGAGGTAGGATATATGACATTTGAAGAAAAAACCTTAAGCAGTGAAAGAATTTATGAAGGAACCATATTAAATTTGCGAAAAGACAAAATAACCGCAGTTTGTGGAACCTCTTATAGGGAAATCATTGAGCACAAGGGAGCAGTATCATTGGCAGTGTTTACCAATGAGAAAAAGTTGGTTTTGGTTAGGCAGTACCGGAAGCCTTTGGAAAAAGTGGTTTTGGAAGTGCCCGCTGGAAAAATCGATGGAGACGAGGAACCTCTCGAAGCGGCACTCAGAGAATTGAAAGAGGAGACAGGTTACATATCTAACAATGTTACATATCTAACGGAGATTTATCCTGCAGTGGGGTATTCTCAAGAGATTTTGTATCTGTATCTTTGTACTGATTTAGAGGCAGGAGAAACGGACTTTGATGATAATGAGTCACTGGAAATTTTGGAGTATGATTTTCAGGAAGCGTATGACATGGCAAAAAATGGCAAAATTCATGATGCAAAAACTGTAGTAACTATATTCCTTGCTAAAGAAGAATTGCAAAAACAAGGCCTTCTATAGCACAACCGACAAAAACCATAAGAAAGAGCAACGAATTCAAAAGAATGTAGGAGCTCTTTTTTTTATGTATTATGAAGGCAAGACTACAAGCAATAAGATAAGCAGGAATTATAAATAAGCTTTGAGGTAAAATTGTAAGCAATATATATACTATGCCTTTTAATCCAAATGAGCTTACTAGTATGCTGCAAGAAAAGCCAATTACAATTCCTTTGCTCATTATTATCAATATACCTGCAGGAATCCCCAAAATAGTTAGTCCCATCAGGGTAAGAATAACAAATTCAATAAAATAGGAGAGTGTTGCTATTGGAAATGGATTGGGATAATAGGTATTTTTGCTTAAGGGAAAAAGGTATTGTGAAAGAAAACCTTGGAGAGCTTCTTTTTCTCCCTGTGAAATACAAATTTCTAAAAAAATTCCACAGGAAACACCTACAACAAAAAGAAAAAAAGTTAAAAGCAGTATCTTTCTGCTATCTACAACTAAATTAATAATTTCTTGTTTTTGAATATTTCTCATGAAGAAAACCCCTTTAATTGTTATATTATTAATATAATAATATGAAAAAAAGCAAGAAAAAAGTACAGGTTATCCAAAACAAAAAATCAAAATAATAATAAAAAAATTAAATCACGAAATATTATTGTAAACCAAAAGAAAAAGTAGTATAATTTAGTCTGTTGAAATTTATATTTGGAGGTATTTTGCGTTGAATTCTTATATTGATGATTTTTTAAATTATCTGCAAGATGAAAAAAAGACTTTGCCCAATACCATAGAGGCCTACAAAAGAGATGTGGTTGATTTTGTGCATATGGCAGAGAATAAAAATATTTCTGATATTAGAGATATTTCAAATACAGAAGTTGTTTCCTATTTGATAAAATTAAAAACTGAGGGAAAATCTCCGGCAACAGTAAACCGAAGAATAGCTTCGCTTAGATCTTTTTTTGCATTTCTCAAAGAAAAAGACATTATAGGTACAATGCCTACGGATAATATTAAATCGCCAAAGATTGAGAGAAAGGAACTAGAATACTTAACCATTGCAGAAATGGATAAGCTACTTTCTTTACCTGATAACACAAGACTTGGAATTCGCGATAAGGCAATTCTGGAGTTGCTTTATGCTACTGGAATAAGGGTTAGCGAGGTAATTGAGACAAATTTTTCTGATATAAATTTGAGAATGGGATTTATTACTTGCCAGGGGAATAAACAGGGAAAGGCGAGGCTTATTCCGATTGGAAGGCCGGCAAGAGCAGCTATGGAGGACTATGTTTATGAAGGGAGGCCAAAGCTGTTAAAGGAAAAGCAAGAAGAAAAAGCCCTGTTTGTAAATTATGAAGGAGAGCGGTTAAGCCGTCAAGGTTTGTGGAAAATAATCAAGCAGTATGCCAAGCAAGTAGGCGTAGCATCAAAGATAACACCGCAGGTACTTAGAAATAGTTTTGCAGTTCACATGGTTCAAAATGGCGCGGATTTAAAGACCTTGCAGGAACTGTTGGGGCATGAAGATATTTCAGCAACCCAGATTTATTTGTCGGTTACCAAAAACCGAGTGAAGGATGTATATGATAAAACTCATCCGAGAGCCTAAAGCAACAATTTAGATCACAGTTAATTAATCTGAATTAAATAAAAAAGCACTTGCAATTGCAGTAAAACTGTGCTAATATAAATAGGTTATTACGGGCGGTCCGCTGGGTATGAATAAAGATACCATGAACGTCTTGGGAGGAAGGAGGAAATAACGATGAATGTAATGGATGCAATTAGTCAAGAATATTTAAAGAAAGATATTCCTGAGTTTAATGTTGGAGATACAGTAAGAGTCCATATCAAAATTAAAGAAGGAAACAGAGAAAGAATTCAGAATTTTGAGGGATTTGTTCTAAAGAGACAGAACGGTGGTATCAACGAAACTTTTACAGTTAGAAGATTGTCTTCAGGCATAGGTGTTGAAAAAACATTCCCTGTCAATTCACCTAAAATTGACAAGATTGAAGTGATTAAAAAGGGTAGTGTTAGAAGAGCTAAGTTGAATTATATGCGTGAGAGAACAGGTAAAGCTGCAAAAATTAAGAACAAAGACATTAGATAAGTATGAAGAGGAACCGAATTCGGTTCCTTTTTTTAAAATATATACTAGAAATTTATTTTAAATAGTTTAAATGAAAAATAGTGCTTTAGGAAGATTGCATTAACACTACGAACGAAAATAGGGAGATGAGAAAATGATAGAAAATATTAACTGGTACCCGGGGCATATGAAAAAAACAAGGGAATTAATACAAGAAAATTTAAAGATGGTAGACCTAGTAATAGAAGTAATAGATGCTCGTATTCCCGTTTCCAGCAGAAATCCTATAATTGATGAAATTGTTCAAGGAAAGCCAAGAATAATAATTTTAAATAAGAGTGACTTGTCCGATGCAAGAGCAAATGAAAGATGGACTGATTATTTTAAGGAAACAGGGGCAAGGGTGCTTGCCATGAATTGCATGTCAGGGGCAGGAACTCAGCAGCTTTTTAAAGTGTTGACAAGTATACAAAGTGACAAAAATGAAGGGCAAATAAGAAAAAAACCATTAAGAATGATTATAGTTGGTGTGCCTAATGTGGGAAAATCTTCATTAATTAATAGAATGACGGGCAGAAAAAGTGCCAAAACAGCGGACAAACCTGGTGTTACTAAGGGAAAACAATGGCTCAATTTAGAAAACAATATGCAACTTTTGGATACTCCGGGTATACTTTGGCCTAAATTTGAGGATCCGAAGGCAGGTCTTAATCTAGCCTTCTGTGGTTCCATTAAAGATGAGATACTTGATGTCGCAAGTCTGGCATTGGAATTGATAGATTTATTGGCAAGGGAATATCCAGGATTGCTTATGGAGAGGTATAAACTTGAATTCCTAAGCGAAATCCCCTTGGAAAACATGGAAGCAATCGCTCAAAAAAGAGGATTTATTTTACCTGGCAGAAAGATTGACTATGAGAGATGTGGGAGAACTGTTCTTGATGAGTTTAGGGCAGGAATTATTGGAAAAATTACATTAGAAAAAGCAAAGTAGAGTTATATTATGCAAAAAAAACACAATCTTTATGCACAGTGCGAAATTAAATATGTTACAATGCTAATTGTGAGCATGGCCATTCAGGAAGGTATGTTATGAAAAAAGAGGAAAAAGAAATTCTGCTAAAAAAGAAATTAATTGAAATGAAAAAGTATGAGCAGGAATTGTATGATACAGGAATGAAATTCATAGCAGGAGTTGACGAAGTGGGCAGAGGTCCACTTGCAGGACCTGTGGTGGCAGCGGCGGTAATACTTCCCAAAGACTTTAATGTTCTAGGTGTTGATGATTCAAAAAAGCTTTCTGAAAAAAAGAGAAATGAATTGTTTGATGTCATTAAGAAAGCTGCAGTGGCATATGGCATAGGACAGGTAGAAAATGCGGTTATTGATGAAATCAACATTTTAGAAGCAACAAGAAAGGCTATGAGCATAGCTGTGGAAAATGCAAATCGTATGCTGCTTGAGAAATTTAAAACAGAGGAACGGGGTTGTCAAAATATAAAGAGGGATGAAGCCAATTTATATAATGCAGGGGAAAGCAATCTATCCAATAGAATAGAGCATATATTATTTGATGCGATTGAAATTAAAGAACTGAGTATATCTCAAACTTCAATAATCAAAGGGGATGCTAAAAGTGTTTCAATAGCTGCAGCTTCAATATTGGCCAAGGTCACGAGGGATAGCCTTATGGTGGAGTATAGTTTGAAATATCCTTATTATGCTTTTGAAAGTAACAAAGGCTATGGTACAAAGTCGCATTATGAGGGAATTGAAAAAATGGGGATTTGTCCAATTCACAGACGCAGTTTTTTGAAGAAAATATTATGTAAATAACCGGTAAAACCGGAGAAATAATAATAAAAGTATTTTTAGGAGGATTAAAATGAGTTTTAAAAGTGATATTGAGATTGCGCAAGAAACCGTAATGAGCAACATTACAGAAATTGCAAATGCTGCAGGAATAAGTGATAAATATATAGAGCAGTATGGAAAGTATAAAGCAAAAATTGACTATAATATTCTTTCTGATAAAAAAGATGTAGATGACGGTAAACTTATTTTGGTTACTGCAATTTCTCCAACACCAGCAGGAGAAGGAAAGACAACTACAACAGTAGGTCTTGCCGATGCTATGGCAAAAATAAACAAAAAGACAATGGTTGCACTTAGGGAACCTTCTCTGGGACCTGTTTTTGGAGTAAAAGGCGGCGCCGCAGGCGGTGGATATGCGCAGGTAGTTCCAATGGAGGATATTAACCTGCATTTTACAGGTGATATGCACGCCATAGGCGCTGCTAACAATCTTCTTGCAGCTTTGTTGGACAACCATATTCAGCAAGGAAACCTGCTAAACATTGACCCAAGAAAAATTACTTGGAAGCGTTGCGTGGACATGAATGACAGACAGCTTCGTTTTGTTCTTGATGGTCTTGGAGGAAAGCCTAACGGTATGCCAAGAGAAGACGGATTTGATATTACGGTGGCAAGTGAAATTATGGCAATTTTGTGCTTGTCAAAGGATATTGATGATTTGAAAGAAAGAATATCAAATATTATAGTAGGCTATAGCTTTAATGATGAGCCTGTTACCGCAGGTCAATTGAAAGCACAGGGCGCAATGGCAGCATTGCTGAAAGATGCTCTTAAGCCAAATTTGGTACAGACATTAGAGAAAACTCCTGCATTTATTCACGGGGGCCCTTTTGCTAACATTGCTCACGGTTGTAATTCCATAATGGCTACAAAAATGGCTTTGAAGTTAGCAGATTACGTGATTACGGAGGCTGGCTTTGGTGCAGACCTTGGAGCAGAGAAATTTTTAGATATTAAATGTAGGATGGCAGGAATTCAACCTTCTGCAGTTGTAATAGTTGCAACGGTAAGAGCTTTAAAACATCACGGAGGTGTTGCAAAGGCGGATTTGGGCAAAGAGAACCTGACAGCACTTGAAAAAGGGCTTCCAAATCTACTCCAACACATTGAGAATATTACGAATGTATATAAGCTTCCGGCAGTAGTGGCAATAAATGCTTTTCCAACGGATACAAAAGCGGAATTGAAATTAGTTGAAGATAAATGTAGGGAATTAGGCGCAAATGTAGCTCTTTCTGAAGTATGGGAAAAAGGTGGCGAAGGTGGTATACAGCTTGCTAAAGAGGTCGTAAGGCTTTGTGAAACAGAGAGCAAGATGGAGTTTGCTTATGATTTGGACATTACCATTGAGCAAAAAATTGAAGCAATTGCTAAAAAAATATATAGAGCTGATGGAATCAGTATTTTGCCGGCAGCAAGAAAACAATTGATTCAATTAGAAAAATTAAACTTTGGAAAACTACCTATTTGTATGGCAAAGACACAATACAGTTTTTCAGATGATGCAACTCTTTTGGGAGCTCCGAGAAACTTTACGGTTGCAATCAGAAATATCAAAGTATCTGCAGGTGCAGGTTTCATAGTTGCACTTACGGGCGATATTATGACAATGCCAGGATTACCAAAGGTACCGGCAGCAGAGAAGATTGACGTAGACAATACAGGGAAAATCGTAGGATTATTCTAATATAAGTGAAAAAATAAAGTGGCATTGCGGTGCCACTTTATTGTATAATGAAATAAGGATAATTGATTGACTATAAGTAAAAGGTTATTAAAGTTTGGAGGTAAGAAATGGCAACTATTTTGAAGGGAAAAGAAGTTGTAGAGGAATTAAATTTGAAATTGCGAACTGAGATAAAGGAACTAAGAGAAAAGAATATTATTCCTACACTTGGTATTATTCGCATTGGTGAAAATTTAAGTGATTTGGCATATGAATCACATGTGGAACGAAAATCCAAGCTCTTAGAAACACAACTCAAGAAAATATTGCTGCCCGAAGATGCAACACAGGAACAGTTGATTGAAAAAATACATGAATTTAACAATGATAACGGTGTTCATGGAATATTGCTGTTCAGACCTATACCTTTGTACATGGATGACAATGTAGTTAGAAATGAAATGCTTCCAAAGAAGGATATAGATGGTATTACAGACAAATCCATGGCTGCTATTTACTCCAATGCCACAGAGGGTTATTTGCCTTGTACGGCAGAAGCCTGTGTTGACATATTAAAGTATTATAATATTCCTATAGAAGGAAAGAAAATTGTAGTGGTTGGCAGGAGCCTGGTAATAGGCAAGCCTGTATCTATGATGCTTTTAAATTTAAATGCCACTGTTACAATATGTCATTCTAGAACAAAAGATTTACCTACAATATGTAGAAATTCAGATATTATTATAGCTGCTATGGGGAAAGCTAAGACTATTTCGACTGAATGTTTTAATACAAACCATGTAATTATTGATGTGGGTATCAATACAAATGCGGCTGGGCTGGTTTACGGAGATGTGGATTTTGATTCAGCGGTGCATGTTGTCAAGGCAATTACTCCAACGCCGGGAGGTGTGGGAACAGTTACAACAGGTGTACTTTTCAAACATCTTGTGAATGCAGCTCAAAAATCACTTGAAAGAGTAAACTTAAATATTGAACGAAGTGGAGCTAGAGATGTTTTGTTAAAATAAGATAAAAACAAAAGGCGGAGGAAAACATGAATCAAACTATTAGAGAATTATTTGAACGAAAATCAGTTAGAGTTTACCAAGATAGACAAATAGAAGCCGAAAAAAAGAAATTTATTCTTGAGTCAGCATTACAGGCACCAACAGCGGGAAATATGATGCTCTATTCAATTATAGATGTTACAAAACAGGAGCTTAAAGACAAACTAGCGGTTTCTTGCGATAATCAACCATTTATTGCAAAGGCACCATTTGTATTGATATTCGTTGCGGATTATCAGAAGTGGTATGACAGTTATGTAAAGTATTTTGGCGAAAATGTTAGAACCCCTTCAACTGGTGACTTTTTATTAGCATGTGAGGATACTTTTATTGCAGCACAGAATGCTGTTGCTGCTGCGGAATCCATGGGAATTGGATCTTGCTATATTGGAGATATTATACAAAAATTTGAATTGCATAAGGAAATTTTGAAGTTGCCTAAGTACACAGCACCAGTGTGCATGCTCTGTTTTGGCTATCCAACAGAAAATCAGAAAAACCGGAAGAAACCTTCTAGATTTGATTTGGAATACATGGTATTTGAAAACGAATATAAAAGGATTGATTCTGATGGACTGAGGGGTATGTTTGAAAAAAGAGAGGAAAAAATGGGTACCCAAAGGACTGCAGAGGAAGCTGTAAGTAATTCGTATAGAAGGAAATGGTCACAGCCTTTCACAGAGGAAATGACGCGCTCTGTAAAAAAGTGGATAGATAGTTGGGAAGAAAAATAGTAAAAGTGCCATTAATTATGCATATCTTAAATTAATGGCACTTTTTTTATATGGTCAAATTATTTTTGTATCATCATATTGAGGATTTCTACATCTGTTTCTTTCATTCCGTCTTTTCCAAGTTTACCAATATTGTTAATTGTTTTTTCAATATCGTTTGTTACAAGGCCTTCTCCAGATTGGAAGGCTCTGTGTTTTTTTGCCATATTCTGACCTAAGATGGCTGCATCCAAGGAGGAAGCGATTTTGGCTGCGCAGGATGCTTTCGCACCGTCACAGACTATACCGCCAACATTGCCACATGTGTTGATAATTGTTTCTGAAATTTCTTCTAAATCCCCACCGTATAGATAAGAAATTGCTGCGCCTGTTCCACAGGCAGCACTTACAGCACCACAGAAAGCGGATAGTTTACCAATATGATTTTTTATATGAATTGAAATCAAATTGCTTATTAACAAAGCTCGATAAAGTTCTTCTTGAGTTGAACCTAGTTCTTTTGCATACTCCACAACAGGAACTGTTACAACTATACCCTGATTGCCGCTACCTGAGTTTATTACAACGGGCATAGAGCAACCGTTCATTCTGGCATCTGAAGCTGCGGCAGCCTTTGCTTTTGCTCTTACCTTTATGTCATTTCCAAAATTTTCGACTAAGGTTTTTCCAACTGAAGCACCGTAGTCATTTATTAGACCTTCTTCGGCAATTTCAGTATTTACCTTTATTTGATAATCTAAAATTTCCTTTAGCTGGGATAAATCTTCGGAATTTGCTTCTTTGGCTAAATTTACAATGCCTTCCACTGAGAGTAGCTTTTTTAATTGAGAAATATCGTCAGTTTCTCCTATTGTATCTTTTTCAAAAATCACAGCATCATTGTGTTTAATAAGTGTAATGTTCGTATGGCTGTCGCGAATAGTTACCTGAGCAGTATTGCTCCCATCATTGGCGGTAATGTCAATATATAAGTTTCCTTCTCCCTCTTGTAGATAGCATTTGCAGAAATCTGTTGAAAGTAAGCTGGTTGCTTCTTTTATTTCTTTTTCTGAAAGCTGTTCCAAAACTTCAAGAGCATTATCAGCATTTTTTGCAAAGCAACCTAATGTTGCAGCTGCATCTATACCTCGCAAGCCACCGGAGTTTGGAACTATTACTCCCTTTACATTTTTTATAATATTTCCGCTACAATATATATCAATATGCTTTGGGAAACTGCCAAGTACATTTACAACCTTTGCAGCACAATAAGCAACTGCGCTGGGTTCTGTGCAACCAAAAGCTGGAATTAACTCACTCTTCAAAATTTTTATGTATGCATCTTTGACTTTATTATCCATTTTTTAGACTCCTCCAAAATTATTATTTACTACTATAATGATTAGTAATATTTCTAATATTATTACTAATCATATCAGAGGTATTATTAAATGTCAATAATATTGGTATAATAAATTATAGTGTAAAATTAGAATTAGAAAAACAAACAAAAAAATAGAGAAAGAATAAACTTATTGAAGAAGACCTGTTCTAAATTGCAAAGAAATTTGGGCGAGAGTTTCCATTTGTACTATTTTTAATCAACTGGAAAAAAAGGAACAAAATGTGTTATAGTATAAAGAATACGAAGGGCGATTGAACAGATTGAATGCGTTTCGGATTTTTTGAGGTTAAGATATCAGAATAGCTATAAGGTGGTGATTAATATGGCTTTGATTGAAAGTTATAATGAGCTTATAAAAAAAGTCAGTGAAATGAATGAAGTTTTATCAATTGGTAAAAGTGGTGGAGAGAAGCTTCCGACGCAAAATGAGAGTGATATTGATATTTTTGTATTTTGTAGCGAAGTACCTGAGGCAAAAAAAAGACAAGAGACAATTGAAAAATTAAGTATTGACCTCTCTGATATAAAAATCAGTAAAAAGGGCGACAAATTTTGGGGTGTGTGTGACTATTTTATCATTGGAGGCATTTAAATTTGTCTTATGTATTTTACTATTATAAATATGAATGATGAAATAGAATCTA
>CAZWCK010000048.1:0-10671 GCA_964632625.1 uncultured Oscillospiraceae bacterium | reverse complement strand
TTCTTTTACAGCATCTGCCATATCTAGCTTTCTCCAAGGTGGAGTCAAGTCAAAGGTCTTTCCCTGATACTCAATTATCATGCTTCCTGTAGCTGCTAGAGCCGCCTTTGACACAACCTGTTCTGTCACGTCCATTGTGCTTTCCATGTTTCCATAAGCCATGTAACATTCCATGGAAGTAAATTCAGGATTATGATTCCTGTCCATACCTTCATTTCTAAACATCTTTCCCATTTCATAAACTCGGTCAAGGCCTCCAACTATTAATCTCTTCAAGAACAATTCATTGGAAATACGCAATTTCATGTCTATATCCAAGGTATTGTGATGTGTATCAAATGGTCTGGCATTTGCACCGCCTGCAATTGTGGTCAAAATTGGAGTATCTACTTCCAAATATCCATAATCTTCTTCAAGTACTCTTTTTATTTCCTTAATGATTTTGGCACGCATCAAGAAAGTCTCCTTTACTTCAGGATTCATAATCAAATCAACATATCTCTGTCTGTATCTAATATCAGTATCCTTAAGTCCATGGAACTTGTTTGGTAATACTTGTAATGACTTAGAAAGTAAAATCAACTTAGAAACCTTAATAGAAATTTCTCCGTGTTTTGTCTTAAAAACTACGCCTTCAATCCCTACTATATCTCCAATATCATAAGTTTTGAAGATTTCATATTCTTCAGGAGTAATTGCATCTTGTCTAACATAACACTGAATTTTTCCCTTTTTATCCTGAATGTCAATGAAAGAAGCTTTTCCCATATGTCTGTTTGCCATCATTCTTCCGGCGCAAGAAACATTTTTCCCTTCCATTGTCTCAAAATCATTTTTTATGTCCAAGCTATAAGCGTCTACATTCCAAGTTTCCATTAAAAATGGATTCCTACCCATATCCTGCAATTTCTTCAGCTTTTCTCTTCTGATTTGCCTTTGTTCACTTAACTTTTCCTCTGAAAGTTCTTCTTCTTGTACATCTAAATTTATATTTATATTTTCTTCAGTCATTTTAGTTCCTTTCCTATCTGAATATATCCAATATTTCATAGTGCATAGTTCCACCGTCTGGGAGTATTATTTCTACGTTTTCATTTTTCTTCTTTCCCATCAGAGTTGCACCTACAGCAGATTCATTGGATATTTTTCCCTCAAAAGGGTCTGCTTCTGTAGACCCAACGATTATATATTGTTCTTCCTCGCCGGTCTCCTGAACCCTCACTCTAACTTTTAATCCCACATTTACGCGGTCTTTTGGCATTCCATTTTCATCTATAATCTTAGCCTTACGTATCATCGTTTCCAGCTTATGAATTTTTTCTTCAAGCTCAGCTTGCTCATTTTTTGCTGAATCGTATTCGGAGTTTTCCGATAGATCTCCATAAGAAATAGCTTCCTTCAATCTTTCGGAAACCTCCTTACGTTTGACTGCTACTAGTTCTTCATGTTCTCTCACAATTTTGTCATAACCTTCTTTGGTCAACAAATATTCTTCTGACATAATAAATTTCTCCTTTCAGCCTATTATTGTATCGCTGTATTATAATTCAAATAAATTCCATTGTCAATGGTGCGTATCTATTAAAACTAATTTAGATTTTATTACTTAATAAATCAATTTTTTGAGGCTAATCCTCTATAATGGAAATTCTAACATTAGGGCAATTTGTTACATATACAATAGTTGCATAGCACAAGTCAAATTCCATGATGTCTCCCACCTTATATTCCCTTTTGGAATCAGTCACATCAATAATAGTATGGTCACTTGAGGCTCCCAATACTTTCACGCCTTTATCCCTTGGAAGCAACATATCCGGCAGTGCATAATCAACCTTTCCAAGCCCAAGTAATACCTTCTTTCTTATGCCTTTATCCTCATATTCTGGTCGGAAACCAAAAGCATCAAACATTATTTCACCCACTGGATAACTTGGTTTTTCCTTTGCCTCTATGACTTCCGCTTTCAAAGTAAAAGCATCCTTATGCATAAAGCTCATGTCATAGCCCCACAAATCCTCCAAATCTTTACCTAGAATTATTCCTTCACCGATCCTCAATAGATTAATTCTAGCAGGCATATTACCTTCAAAAATTCTTGGAATTGACGTTGTTGCGCCTCCTGAAATATATTCCAATTTCCTTCCTATTTTGGCCTCGATCATTTCAGCACATTCGACAAGCTCCTCTAATTTTTCTGGTGTTGCCGCAATTGAACCATAACATCCCAGATTTGTTCCCACACCTGCCAACTCTAAATTTTTTAATTCGTTCTCAATTTCCAAACTAACTTCAAGTAATTCCTCTTTTGACCATATACCTTCTCTTAAATCCCCAAGATCAACCATCAATATTACCTTATGCAATTTGCCTGCCTTACTTGCTGCCTCATTTAATGCTCTAATAACCTTAATTTCACTATTCAGACTGATGTCCGTCATGTCTATGACATTATCAACTTCACTCAACATAGGAATTCGAATCAGCATAAAAGGTGTTTTCACTCCCATTGCTCTTGCAGCCTCAAGCTGTTCTAATCTTGAAGATGCTATGAATTCACAACCTGCTTTTTCGTATTCTATTGTACATCTTGGTATGCCATTGTATCCCTTTATTACTCCTGCAACTTTAATGTTGTTTTCATCACAACGTTTTTTGATTTCCTCTATATTATGTCTGAATTTTTTGATATCAATCTCTACTACTGGATATTTCTGAAACATGTTTTACCTCCTCTTATTACTTATAATTCTAATTTTATTTTTATTGTTTATTGCTTTCAACAAATCTCTTTATCTTCTTTGAAGTGTTTTTCTCAAAATCCTGTTTTTTCAATACGACTTTCTTTATTCGTTTAAAAAATGGTACTTGTGAATTTATCTTATCAACTTCCTTCCATAGAAGTTTCTCAACCTGCTCCTCACTATAATCATCACCAAGAACTGCCTTAACCTCTTCTTCATCAACCCTTATAGCTGCCACAATTAGTGTATCTGTCCCATCCTGGCTGTCTGTTGCAAAAACCATACTTTCAGAAACAACCGGGGAATTACTTAAATAGTATTCCAGTTCTTCCGGATATACATTCTTGCCATTCTTGGTAATTATTACATTTTTCTTTCTTCCTGTAATATAAATGTATCCCTCTTCATCTATATAGCCTAAATCACCTGTGTAGAACCAGCCATCTTTTATTACCTTTGCGGTTTCCTCCTGCATTTGATAGTATCCAAGCATGACGTTGCCGCCCTTCAAACAGATTTCTCCGACGCCTTCCTCGTTCTTGTTTTCTATCTTTGCATCAAAGCCCGGAAAAGCCTTTCCTACGGAAGCGGCCTTTGGTGCAGTATCTGGGTTAAGCGCTCCCATTGGTGCACATTCTGTCAGTCCATAGCCCTGCAATGCTGTTATTCCAAAATCCTGTATTCCTTCAAGAACTTCAGGGTTAATGGCAGCTCCGCCGCAAATCATCATCCTCATTCTGCCTCCAAACACCTTCCTTATATCTTTAAAGAAAATGTTGCCTAGGTCTATTCCTATTTTTCGGGTTACTCTGTTAATTTTTATTATGTTTCTCAACAGTTTTTCCTTGCCCTGCTTATTGACATTCTGCCAAATCTTCTTGTACATGCTCTCAAAAATTACGGGAACCCCCAAAAACATTGTAGGGCTTGCTTCTTGCAGGTTTTTGGTAATGTATTTTAGACCCTCACAATAAGCTATCGCTGCTCCCTTATATAACGGCATCAAAAAGCCACAGGTACACTCATATGTATGATGTAGCGGAAGTACCGAAAAGAAAATATCTGTAGGATGTACCGCCAATACCGTTGGAGACACCATAAGATCTGCCACCAGATTTGCATGTGAAAGCATTACTCCCTTTGATACTCCCGTAGTTCCTGATGTAAAAAGTATTATGCTCATTTCCTCACTGTTTATCTGTGCTTCCAAAAATTCCTTGTTTCCAGTAAGCATAAGGTTTTTCCCTGCCACAATAAGTTGCTTCAATGATAGAATTTCTTGCACATTATCCTCGGCATTCATGTTTATAAGAGTTTCAAGACCAGTTTCTCCATTGTTTTTCATATCAACAAATTTTTTTTCGTACTTGCTCGAGAAAATTACACAACTGACTTCTGCTCTTATTATAAGCTGCTTCAATTCATTTTCATTTAACTCCTTATCAAGGGGAACAACAACTCCGACTCCGCAAATTACTGCCAGATATGAAATGGCCCATTCATAACAGTTCTCTCCTATTACAGCTATTCTTTTACCCTTCAACCCACTTGCCACCAGGAAAGTCCCAAGTGCATTCATGTCTTCCAAGGCTTCTTTATATTTAATATGTCTGTAAGGAACTCCTTTTTTGTCCTTTACCATAAATGCTGTATTTTCGCCGTACTTTTCAGCACTTGTCTCCACCATGTTTTTTATATCTGTAATCGGCCTGCTGTCCTTATATCTTACTGAAGGATCCTTGGACTCTTGAATTGTTTTTACATATCCCATGGCCTTTTCCATGTCTTTTTCTTTCATATTTTGATAATCCTGCCTGCTAATCATCAAACCCCTCCTAGTTCTGTGTCAAATTTGACTTTGTATATCGTTTTATCTTTCTTGTTGTAGTTTTTTCAAACTCCGTTTTACGAATTCCAAATCTCTTTACTCTTTTGTAAAGAGGCATCTGGCCGTTTACTTCCTCTATGATATTCTTCATAAAGCTTCTAATTTCATCGTCCGTCAACTCACCTTCTTTTTCATTTAATAATTGATAATTAGGATATATCTCCGCTCTAACCACAGTATCTCCTGATTTTTCATCGATAATACCATGTATCAGAACTTCCTCTATGTAATCATTCTCCAATAAATAAAATTCTACCTCTTCAGGGAAAATATTTTTTCCGTTCTTGGTAACTATTACATTTTTCTTTCTTCCTGTTACATACAGATAATCATCATCGTCAAAATACCCCAAATCTCCTGTATTCAACCAGCCATCAACCAACACCTTATTGGTTTCTTCTTCATTGTCATAATATCCTATCATTACAGATGGACCTTTTACAAGTATTTCCCCCATTCCATCGGCATCTTTATTAATAATCTTCACTTCTGTGTTTGGCATAACCGGTCCAACTGAATCGGCTTTGCTGCATACTGCTCTGTTTACTGCAATAATGGGTGCATTTTCTGTCATACCATAACCTTGTATCATCGGAAATCCCATTGCTTCAAAATCCTCGATAACTTGTGGATTTATTGCGGCACCACCTGCTATAAACAAGGTCACTCTGTTCCCTGTGATTTTGTGTATGTCACTAAACATCCTTCTGACCAAAGCTTGATTATTGTACAATTTATACTTTTTTGAAAGTTCAATTGCCTTTCTCAATTTCTCTGCTCTTCCTGAGCTCTCTGCCTGCTTAAATATTTTTTTGTGCAGCGACTCGAACACCAAAGGTACTCCTAGCATTACAGTAATATGGGCCTCTGCCATATTTTTCTGAATATATTTTAGTCCTTCACAAATAGCAACAGTTATTCCTTGATAAAATGAAGTAAATATATGACAAGTCATCTCATACGAATGGTGCATTGGTAATACAGAAAGGCCTATCCCATTGCTCTGTATTTTTACATACTTTGACATATTGTATATATTTGCCGTAATATTTTTGTGAGAAAGCATTACACCTTTTGCAAGTCCGGTGGTTCCTGATGTAAAAAGTAAGGAACATAATTCTTCATTATCAATTTTTGCGTCAACAAAACTTCTGTCACCTTTTGCAAGTAATCCCCTGCCTTCTTCAAACAACTCATTCAATGTAAACTGGGCTTCTTCATCTTTTTCTGCCATACAGATAGCAATTTCAATATCAGGTAATTCTACTAATACCTCCTGTATGATTTTCCGCAATTTTGCAGAATATACTATAGCGCTGACCCCTGCTCTCAAAATCAAATTTTTTATTTCATTGACCGGAAGTTCTCTATCCAGAGGAACTATAACACCTGTACCATTTACAGTAGCAAGATATGTAACAATCCACAAGTAACTGTTCTCCCCTATTACCGCTATCTTTTTCCCCTTTAGACCCTTCGCGATAAAACTGGTTCCCAATGCATCTATATCTTTTTTAACTTGTGAATATTTAATCTTTTGGTATGTTCCACCTGGTCTGTCCTTAACCATATATGCAGTTTTATCTGCAAAAATCTTGCAGCTTGTGTCTACCATATCTTTCAAGTTTGGAATAACACGCATGTCATCATAGTATAAATTTTTGTATTTACGTTTATTCATAATTTCTCCTACCCATCTCCTATTTCAGAAAGGCACATTTTTCACTATATTAACAATATATTTTATCATATTTTACAATTATTATCAAGCTCAGAAACAATTTCCGAAACAATTTACTACAATTGATTATTTTTTCCTAGCATTTTATATATTTTATTTTTTTCTATGGTAATTCAATTCAATATGAATAGGGCTTGCATTAATCACAAGCCCTTACTTTACACAATGTTTCTTTCTACAACTTTTTTCTTTTAGATTCCTTCAATTAACTCAGGAGCTTTTTGAATCAATATAGATAGTGCCTGCTCGTCTGCAACTATTATTGAATCTTCATGTAACTGCAGTATGCTTGCTGGTACTTCCGGTGTTATTTTGCCTACCACCATCTTATATATTATTTCTGCTTTATTCTCTCCTGATGCTATTAGTAACACCTTTCTGGCATTCATAATATTCTTAATTCCCATGGTAATAGCCCTAGTTGGAACATCCTCCTTTTGAGCAAAGAATCTTTTATTTGCTTCAATAGTATCCTCAGTTAATTCCACCGAATGTGTTCCTGGAATAAATTCATCACAAGGTTCATTAAATCCTATATGTCCATTATGACCAATTCCCAATAACTGAATGTCGATGCCTCCCAAATCTGATATTAATTTGTTATACCTTTTACATTCATCCTCAACATTTGCATTTATACCACTTGGAACATTTGTATTTTCAATTTTTATATTGATGCTTTTAAACAAATTATGATACATAAAGTATGCATAGCTTTGATCATTTTCTTTATCTAAACCAACATATTCATCTAAATTTACCGAAAAACATTTTGAAAAGTCTAAATCTCCAGCGTTAAATCCCTTAATTAATTGCTTATAAATCCCTATAGGACTGGAACCTGTAGCAAGTCCCAATACGGAATCAGGCTTTGAAATAACTTGTGCTGCTATGATATTAGCAGCTTTACGACTCATTTCATCGTAGTCTTTTGAATAAATAACTCTCATAATACTCACTCCCATCTAAGAAAATTACAGCTAATTATACTTCAAATTATTATAAACAAAAAGTGTTTTTTTTATGAATTTTAAAATTTCATTTTCCATGCATAGTAACTCTTCACTAAAACCAGAACAAAAAATTATAATTCACGCATATAAAAGAAGGTTTGCATTAAGTTTAACGTACCATATCCCCACTGTGGATTAGGATATTTTATTAAATCAGTGCGGTTGCAGCCTCGAATCAGATAAGCCCTAATAAGAGGAGTACAAAATCCCAAATCATTACTTTCTACGATCCCCCACTGAAGCAATAATGCACATGCACCGGCGGTAATAGCGGCGGCAGCACTTGTACCGCTCATAGAGCCATAGCCAGAAGGATAAAATCCGCCTATTTGATAACCCGGAGCTACAAAATCAGGAGTCTCCGTTCTTAAAAATGTAGGTCCCCAAGAAGATTGGGGATAAAGACTGTCACGAATGCTGTTGTACGCACCACAGCAAATAAGTCCCAAGCCATTGGCAGGAGATGTAATAGTGTTATAAGGCGATGGCGTTAAAAATTCAACATTGGGAGAAATAAAACCTGTTATTGGCAGCCACGCATCAATGCCGCCATCTATGATTATGTCACCAAATACAGTAATTACCCATACTCCCGGAATGGCATCCTTTAGTTTTACTATAGTAGCTTGATTACCGCTTCCTTCTATTGGAAAATAATATTCAACAGTAACTTCGGACCGCTCAAGAACAAGTCGAGTAGTAAAAGAAAACCCTGCTTTTGCAGGTACCCTACCTGTAACTTCACCTGTAGGTGAACGTACCGATACTGAAATTCTATCAGATATTTTGTTTGTAATCATAATAAATATATCACTTTTTTCTCCTACTTTTATGTCCATGTCCTTAGGTATTGCATTAGAAAGAAGCTGGTCAAAGTAATGATGTCTGGATTGGCTTTCGTTTCCTGCCGATATACAAATACAGACTCCGGGTATATTGCTAATAATATACAAGTATTCTTCAAGGTGAGAATAACCATCATGGGTATCATAATTCGAACCAAGTCCAATACATATGACTGCCGGACGGTCAAGTTCTTTTGCTTTTTCTAAAATGTACTCCACTCCAAGCATAACTGAAGTAGATTCAAACGCATTTTTCTGTTCCTTTGGAACCAAATATCTTTCTAGATAAAAGGGATATGCCTTTTTTAGCTTTACCATAATTATCTCGGAATCCGGTGCCGCTCCTATAAAATCAACATCTTGGCGACCCGCTGCTATTGAAGCTAAAAATGTGCCATGACCGTCCATATCCCTATGAGGGACAATCTCATAAGGCGTATCCGAAGCTAAAGCTTCATTAATTTGTTTATTTGTATATTCTGTTCCAAAATCAAAACCCTTTGGTGGGTTTCCCGGAATGGTTTGATCATATATATATCTGATTTTACTAGTACCGTCTTCATATTGGAAAACCTTTTGGGTATAATCAATGCCGGTGTCCACAATGCCAACAATTACACCTCTTCCATTAAGGTTAAGGTACGGCTGCTGCTGAACCTGTATTATTCCGGAGACTTCTAAACTCTGCATATCGGAAAGCCCAAGAACGTTTGCTGCAGCATTTATGAAGTCATTACCCATATAACTAGCTATTTCAAGATAATCACTTATTTTTGTATAGCATATTGTGTATGAATCTTTCATTGTTTTAGTTGCAATCAGCGCCGGATGCGCTAGTATAAAAGGTTCATAATATGCACCTCTTCTTATAACGAAATCTACAATGTCCGGAGAATAAAAAATATCATCATTCACAAAAATTTTCCTCCTGTTTTATTATAGTTAATGGGGCTCCCACTTTGATAAGCCAGAATAAAGCTTTATAATTCACGCATATAAAAGAAAGTTTTCATCAAGTCTAGTGTACCAAATCCCCATTGCGGATTGGGATATTTCATTACATCATTTCGGTTGCAGCCTCGAATCAGATAAGCTCTAATAAGAGGAGTGCAAAATCCCAAACCATTACCGTCTATGATTCCCCACTGAAGTAATAATGCACATGCACCGGCGGTAATAGCGGTGCCAACACTTGATCCATCCATAAAGCCATAGCCTGAAGGATAAAATCCTTCTATTTGATAACCCGGAGCTACTAAATCTGGAACGTCCGGGCCTAATCTGGTAGGTCCCCAAGAAGATGGGGGATAAAGGCTATCACGAATGCTATTGTAAGCACCACAGCGAATAGGTCCCACGCCAGTGGCAGGGAATGTAATAGTGGTATAAGGCGTTGACATTAAAAACTCAACGTCCGGCGAAACAAAACCTGTTATTGGCAGCCACGCATTAATGTTACCATCTATGATTATGTCACCAAATGCAGTGATTACCCATATTCCCGGAGTGGCATCCAATATCCTTACTATAGTAACTTGATCACCGCTTCCTATTATTGGAAAAAAATATTGAACATTAACCTCGGACCGCTCAAGAACAAGGCTAGTAGTAAAAGAAAACCCCGCCCTTGCAGGCACCCTACCTACAAATTCACCTGTAGGTGAACGTACCGAAACAGAAATTCTGTCAGATATCCTATTTGTAATAATAATAAATAAGTCACCAGCATTTTCTCCTACCTTTATATTTATGTCTTTAGGTATTCCGTTAGGAGAAAGCTGCTCGGCATAATGATGCCTACTTTGACTTTCATTTCCTACTGCTATACAAACACAAACTCCGGGTATGTTGCAAACAGTAAACAAATAATCTTCAAGGTGTGAATATCCATCATGGCTATCATAGCTTGACGCAAGTCCAATGCATATGACTACCGGGCGGTGAAGTTCTTCTGCTTTTTGTAAAATGTACTCCACTCCAAGCATAACTGAAGTAGATGCAAAAGCATTTTTTTGTTCCTTCGGTACACAAAATCTTTCCATATAATAAGGACTTGCTTTTTTAAGCTTTACCATAATTATTTCGGAATCCGGGGCAGCCCCTATAAAATCGACATCTGGGCGTCCTGCCGATATTGAAGCTAAAAAGGTTCCATGACCAGACTCATCCTTATGAGGCACAATCTCATAAGGCGTATCAGATGCTAAAGCTTCATTAATCTGTTTATTTGTATATTCTGTTCCAAAATCAAAACCATTTGGTGGGGTCCCCGGAATGGTTTGATCATATATAAATTTGATTTTACTAGTACCGTCTTCATATTTAAAAACGTTTTGGGTATAATCGATACCAGTGTCCACAAAGCCTATAAGTACATCCTTTCCACTAAGATTAAGATATGGCTGCTCCTGAACCTGTATTATTCCGGCCGCTTCTAAAC
>CAZWCK010000047.1:0-10699 GCA_964632625.1 uncultured Oscillospiraceae bacterium | reverse complement strand
CCAGCTTTGTGGTAGGAACTAATGATAGGGGCAGAACTGTTATCAGTGCAAGATCCCTCGGTGAAATAAATGTTCAGGTAATAATGGAGAAATTTGGGGGTGGAGGTCATCTGACTACGGCAGGTGCTCAGGTTGATGAAACACCAGAGGAAACCATAGAGAGACTAAAAAGCATATTAGAAGAAGAGTTGACTAAAGGGAGGTAAAAAATGATAGTAATATTATTGAAGGATGTAAAAGGCACAGGTAAAGCAGGCGAAGTTGTAAAGGTAAGCGATGGGTATGCTAGGAACTTGCTTATTCCAAAGGGAATGGCAAAGGAAGCTACAGAAGGAAACGTTAGAAGTTTAGAAAAACAAAAGGCTTTGATTGTGGAAAAAAAGGAAGAGGAGCAAAAAAAGGCTCAGGACCTATCAACAAAAATTTCAGAGTTAACTGTAGAAATTAAAACTAAAGGTGGAGAAGGCGGCAGATTATTTGGCTCAATTACCTCAAAGGATATTGCAGAAGCATTGAGTAGCCAGCATAAAATAGATATTGATAAGAAAAAAATTGTTTTGGATAGCCCTATTAAACAAACAGGCACTTTTGTTGTGGAAATCAAATTATATCATGATGTTGTTGCAAAATTAAATGTGATTGTAACGGTATAGACAGGAGACCATGATGATGGAAAGAATTCCGCCCCATAACAACGATGCAGAAAAATCTGTTTTGGGTGCAGCCATGTTAAATAAGGATGCCCTTTTTGATGTAATGGAGGTTGTAAAATCAAAGGATTTTTACAACGAAATGCACAAGGAAATTTATGAGGCGATTACAGAATTATACAGAAAAAATTCACCAGTGGATACTCTTACTGTGTCTGAGGAATTGAAAAAAAGAAATTCCTTGGAAATGGTTGGAGGAAGAGCATACATTGCGTCTTTGTCAATGGAGGTTCCATCTATTTCCAATGCGGCGGAATATGGAAAAATCGTTGCAGAAAAGGCAATATTAAGAAGCCTGATAAATACGGCAGAACAGATAGTCGAAAGAGGCTTTCAAGACAAAATGGAAGCGGAAACGGTGTTGGAACAAGCAGAACGTGGAATTTTTGAAATTGCGCAGGCAAGACAAACAAAAGAGGTGGCACCTCTAAAAGAAGTATTGCTGGAAAATATGCGTCAGATAGACGAAGCTTCTGGAATAGAAGGAAATATTACGGGAGTACCATCGGGATTTGTAGATCTTGATGATAGAATTTCAGGCTTTCAGAAGTCTGATTTGATAATCATTGCAGCAAGACCCGCAATGGGAAAAACAGCTTTTGCATTAAACGTGGCGCAACAGGCGGCAATTAAAGGTAAGGCACATATATTGATTTTTAGCTTGGAGATGTCCAAGGAGCAATTAGGGCAGAGACTTTTGTCCATGGAATCAAGAATAGAAAGCCAAAAGTTGAAAACAGGAGATTTAGGGAGAAAAGATTGGGATGATATTAACATGGCTTTAGATACTTTATCGAAGGCTAATATATACATAGATGACACCCCGGGTGTTAGCATAATGGAAATGAAAAGTAAATGTAGAAGGTTGAAGGCTGAAAAAGGCTTGGACATGATAATTCTTGACTACCTTCAGCTTATGAGCATTGAAGGCAAAACGGAAAACAGGCAACAGGAAATTTCCACATTATCAAGAAATCTGAAGCAATTGGCAAGGGAAATGAACTGCCCTGTAATAGTTCTTTCGCAGTTATCACGTGCACCTGAACAGAGAACTGATCACAGACCAATGCTCTCTGACTTAAGAGAATCTGGTTCTATAGAGCAGGATGCTGATATAGTATTATTTCTCTATAGAGATGAATATTATAATGATGACACTGAAGAACCCGGCGTTTGTGAAGTAATTATATCAAAGCATAGAAGTGGAGGAACAGGCACAGTTAAACTTACATGGATCGGCAAAAATACCAGGTTTGCAGATTTAAGCAAAATTACTATGCCATCATAAAAATTATTTACTGGTAATAGAGGAGGTAATGCTATGAAAATCACCGAAACTATGAGTATTGGAAGCATTTTGGAAATGGATGAGAGAACAGAAAAGGTGTTCATGCAAAATGGTATGAACTGTGTGGGGTGTCCGGGATCTATTAATGAAACTTTGATTGAAGCAGCAGAAGGACATGGAATAGACTTAGAAAAGCTATTGACTGATTTGAACAAGATAATTAGAAATGAGGAAACTTTAGAAGATGAAGTACTTTAAGAGTAAGGTAAAGGATTATTACCTGCTTGATACAGATATAGAAAATATTTTTATAAGTGAATATATGATAGGTGCACCAGGAGATTATGTAAAAATATACTTTTATGCCCTTATGTATGCAAATTTGGAAATTGAAATTACAAATGAAGAAATTTCTCAACGTCTTTTGATTGCAATAGAAGATGTATTAAAAGCATGGACATATTGGGAAGGTCTGGGAGTAGTAAAAAAGCATTACATAAACAAAGGGGATAGATTAAATTACAAGGTTGAATTTTTAAATTTGAGAGAACAACTATACGGGAAGGGTACCACGAACAGCAAAGAACAACAAACTATAAACAAAGAGAGCCTTACCTTAAAGGATGAAGAACTTAAAGATCTATTTACATCTATAGAAAAGATAACAGGAAGATTGCTTGGCGGTAATGAGCCTATGGAGATAATTAGTTGGGTATCAGAATATGATGCAACCCCAGAATTAATAGTATATGCTTATAGCTATTGTGTAAAATCCAGAAAAAAGGATAATGTTAAATATGTGGGGGCGGTAGTTAGAGAGTGGATTGAAAATGGAATAACAACTCCTGAGAAAATAGAGGAACATTTAACGAATGTGGATAAGAAGCATTTTCAATATAAGAGAGTATTAAAAGCATTGGGATTTTCAAGAAATGCAACAGAAGCAGAGAAAGAATTAATGGATAAGTGGTTTATTGAAATGAACTTTTCTATGGACAAGGTTCTTGAAGCTTGTGCAAAAACCAGTGGTATTCCAAATCCAAACATGAACTACGTCAACAAAATATTGTGCGATTGGAAGGGTGAAAAAAGCGGAGGCGAAGGCGATTGCAAAAGCAAACCAATTACAGTAGCCACCGTATTAAAATATTATGATTATATAAGGAGCAGGGCTGAAAAAGAGGCGCAGAAAAGGAAACAGGAAATATATGAAATAATCCCCAGAATAAAGGACATAGATATGGAAATGCGGACCTGTAGCATGGGAATTTCAAAGATCATGATTTCAGGAGATGCAAATAAAGATTTAAAGCTAAAAGAGATAAAGAAAAAAGCAGATAAATTAAACGAGGAGAAACTATTTTTGCTTACAGAAAACAACTATGAGATAACATATTTGGATGCAAAATACTCCTGTATGGAATGCAGAGATACAGGTACAAATGATAAAGGGGAGCAATGCGAGTGTTTTTCGCAGCGTTTCGGTGAGGCAGAGCAATGGCAAAATTCTTTAGTAAAATAGTGAATAAGTCAAAGAAACTTATTGAACAAAATATAAAAGCAAAGAATGAGGAACTCGTTGAAAATTATAGTGATGAGTCTGATTTTGATACTTCAAAACAGTTTGAGGGAATGACCAAGGAAAGAGCTAAGGCAGAACTCGAACGAAAAATAGCAGAAAAACTATCTAGTATGCCGGAATCTGATTTGACAGAACTACTTAGAATTTCAGAAAAACGTGAGAAAGAACGGTTAGAGAATGTTAAGCGCATGGAAGAGCGCAGGGCAAAAAGAGCCAAAACCGGCAAAGAAAAAATAGAACCCATTATCACAGAAAATGCAGTGCTTGCTGATTATCATCAGGCAGAACAAGAGAAAATAGACAAATATATACAAAGTGGCGATGTCTTTGAAGAGATTAAGATTGAAGGTCAAGTTAGCATGATGGAGCTGCCTAGACACGAAATTGTAGTTCCAGAGCCAGCTACTTCAAATGCAGTAGAAGTAAATAAGCTTAAAGAAGAATATTTTGAAGAGTTAGAAAGAGAACATGACCGGCTAATAACTAAGCAGAAGTTGGCAAATGATCAGAGTGAGCTTGAAGAATCGATTCCTTTGAAGTCGATCGAGCAGACGGTCGACGAAAACATATCAAAACCATTTAGCGATATTAAGGAAAGTTCTAGCGCAATTTTTGCAAAAATAAGAAACAAAGCCAAAAAAATAGATAGAGAACTGCCATTTGAAGAAAAAGCAACAAAATTTCTAGAGGAGTCCGATTATATTACAGACAAAATTTTTGCATTAATAGGGAAGTTTTTTTATACAATTTTTGAACCAATTAAAATTGTAATGAGAAAATTTATGAAAAGTGTTTATGATAAAAATCCAGAACTTCTAGAGCAAAGACAGCACAAGAGAAGAAAATTAAGTGTAAAATTTAAAATTTTACGAAGAAAAATTGTCACTAAAGAAAAAGAATATGCAAATAGAATGGTTCATTTTATTAATCATATGGATAATAAAAATGAGGAAATTGCAGATAAAACTACTGAAATTGTAACTGAGAGCAGTAGAAAGTTTAATTGGGCAAGAGAATGGGCAGATATTAACAAACAAAAATTGTTGAGTGGCTTTGCAATAATTATTTTCGTGGCAATTGTTGGAATATCTTTCTATAATCATTTTACTGCTTATGAATATGCATACAATAACAGAACTCTTGGAATGGTAAAAGACCAGGAGGATGTACTTAGGATAGTTGATTTAGTGAGCGAACAATTAACAAAAAAGCACAATGCTACTATCAATATTAACAAGGATGAAGATATTACCTTCAAAAGAGTATGGTCATTTCATCATGAAGTTGATGATATGGAGGCGGTGCTTAGAAGGCTAACATATATGCAGAACATGACTGCAAAAGGTATTGCGATTTACATTGAAGGTAAAAAGGTTGCTATAGTAGATAACAAAAAGACTGCTCACAACATCTTGGATCAGGTAATGAGTTCCTATATGACAGCTGATGAAAATACCGAATATGAGGATGTGGGTTTTGCAGAAAGCATTAAGATGAAAGAAGTAGATACAAAGCTTGGTAGTTTAATGAATCCAAGTGATGTTGTAAATAAAATTTTAACTGGTGCAGAACAGCAGAAGGTTCATATCGTGGAAGCGGGCGAAACTTTTTCGGGAATTGCAAAGCAATATGGAATGGCTCAAAAGGATTTATACGCCTCAAATCCTAATGTAACACCGGAAAAACTTAGTATTGGTCAAGAGATTATACTGACACAGGCGGCACCACTCCTAACGGTGCAAACAGTAGAAATGGCCACTTATATTGAAGCGATGCCGTTTACAATTAATTATGAAAACAATGATAAAGTATATAAAGGTGAGCAAACTACCAAAGTAAAGGGTGAAAACGGAGAAAGAGAAATAGTTGCCAAGATTGTAAGAAATAATGGTATTGAGGTTGCAAAGATGGAGATAAGCTCTAAAATATTGAAAGAGCCAACTTCAGCCTTAATCATGGTAGGAACTAAAGATCCTCCGCCATTACAGGGATCGGGGAGCTTCATTTATCCTGTTAATGGTGCAAGACTTACTTCTAAGTTTGGAACAAGATGGGGAAGAATGCATTATGGGATTGACCTTGCTTGTCCGGTAGGAACTAAAATAAGAGCAGCTGACGGAGGGACTGTAACCTTTGCAGGTTATAGTGGCTCCTATGGATATGTGGTGAAGATTAACCATGGAGGCAATAAGACTACAGTATATGCTCATTGCAGCAAATTATTTGTATCAAAGGGAACGCGAGTTTACCAAGGACAGCATATTGCTAATGTAGGTAATACGGGACGAAGCACAGGACCACATTGCCACTTTGAAATTCAAGTAAGTGGTACACCAAAGAACCCATTAAATTATTTATAACGTAACAATTCTCTAAATATGTGAAAAATTAAAAATGTGTCATGTCAGGACATAAATATCCATATCCTTGAGAATTTTGGGTTTCACCTTCAAGGGGTTCTGCCAGAGAAGTAAGTATATTTTTTACTTTCTTTGGTGTAAGGTATGGGTATTTGGAATAAAGGCAAGCCGCCATCCCAGAGATAATCGGAGCAGACATGCTTGTTCCGCTTTGTGAAACATATTTTTTACCAGTACTGTTATCCAGGGAAACCAGTTCAACCCCTGGGGCAATAATGTCTGGTTTGTGCAAACCAAAAGGAGAAGGACCTCTGCTAGAGAAACTGGCAACATGAGGTTCTTTCTTATTTGTGGAGATGGATCCTACCGTGATTACCATTGGGCTTATTCCCGGAGAGGTAATGGAACTCTTTGAAGGACCTGCATTTCCTGCTGCAGTAACTACTGTAATATCATTTTCTACTAAAGCATTTGCACCGAGGAGAAGAGGCTCAGTTATTGCTTCAAAAGGATTATTGGATACCGTAATACCAAGTGAAAGATTTACTACTTTTATATTATATTTATTTTTATTTGTAATAACCCATTGCATTGCTGCAAGAATGTCAGAGGTAAGGCCGTTACCTAGTTTGTCAAGAGCCTTCAATCCAACTATGTTTGCAAGTGGAGCTGATCCCAGTTTTTCGGCACCGGAGGAGTAACCATTCCCAATGGCTAGACCTGCTACATGAGTGCCATGCCCATCATCGTCATAAGGCGTTTCTTTGTCACCTATAAAGTCTTTGAAGGCAAGTATTCGATTAAAAGGTTTTACTAAGTCATAATGCGGATTGACACCTGTATCAATTATGGCAATACAAACTCCTTCCCCTTGACCTTTGCAGGGCAACTTCTGGGCTTCACAAAAACTAATGTCGTAATTTTCTTTTAAAAGAGCTTGGTCTGTGAGAGTATATGTATCAGATTTAAAATTAGCATCTGAATCAAAGACTTCTTCAAAGTTAATATTTTCCAGCTTTGAAACCTCAGCATCCCACGACACTAGAACTACTCTTGGATTTTTCTCTATTTTCTGTATTTTTTCAACAGGGATTTCCACACATAAGGCATTTATGAAAGGGAGCTCGTATTTAATTCTGCCATAATTGGAAACTACATATTCCCGGATGTCATCCACGTTGTCCTGTGCATAAATAATAACAGGTTTAGTACCTCTGTAATATCTCATATTAACCTCCACATAGATTTTTAATATATTATGCATAAATTTAAATTTTTGTGCAACTAGGTAAGGTTGATTATAGATTTTCAAAATAGTTGGATTTTTGGCAAAAAATTTGATATAATATATGATGATGGCAAAGTATGTGAAGAACAGCTAAATGGAGGATGAAAAATGGACTCAAAAGTAATATTAATAGTTGAAGATGAAAAAGCCATATCAGATATTATTAAATTTAATTTAGTCAAGGAAGGATTTAAAGTAGAGACTGCCTTTGATGGACAGGATGGTTTAAACAAGGCTCTAAATATTTCTCCCGACTTAATATTGTTAGATGTAATGCTTCCCATGATGGATGGTTTTTCCGTATGCAAGAAGATAAGGGAGACCAGCTCTGTTCCAATTATTATGCTTACAGCCAAGGAGGAAGAAGTAGATAAGGTACTTGGGCTTGAACTTGGTGCAGATGATTATATAACTAAGCCTTTTGGAATGAGAGAGCTAGTCGCAAGAATAAAGGCAAACATAAGAAGGGTTGATTTGATTGACAACTCAAAAAATCAACCTGAGGATATACAAAATTTTGGGAATCTAGATATAGACATGAATAGATATGAGGCAAGAAAAAACGGAAAATCGTTAGAGCTTACCCTAAGGGAATTTGAGCTTTTGAAATATCTGGCAGAAAGAGAAAATAAGGTGTTTTCCAGAGAGCAGCTGCTTGAAGAAGTCTGGGGATATGAGTACTATGGAGATATTAGAACTGTAGACGTAACAGTCAGAAGACTGAGAGAGAAAGTGGAAGATGATTCCAGTAACCCAAACTATATTATGACCAAAAGGGGTATAGGATATTATTTCAGGAGACCATAGCTAGATGGAAACGAAGAAAAAACCCAGAAGTATTAGAACAAGAATTGTGGTAATATACGTGTTATTGGTTTTTATTACAACAACCATTATTGGGGTGTTTTTGTTGGATCAATTAGAGGATTATTATATCAATTCTGTTAGGACAAATATGACCAATACAGTACAGGAGGGAACTTTGATTACCTCCTTGAATTCTTATGGAGATATTTCTGAAAGAACAGAGGAAATTCAGGCAACTATTGATGCCTGGAGTAAAAGCATGCAAGAAGAGATATTTGTGGTTGATAGTAATTTTATTATAGTAGCTTCAAGCAATGCCAATGAGGGCAAGAGCGGTATCGATATCTTGGATCAAAGCGTTATTTTACAGGCATTATCGGGAGAAATTTCGGAATCCTTTGGCAATGTAAGCAGCCAGGAAAATACAATTCCTGTGATGAATATGGCATTTCCAATAGGTGAAGATGATGAAAAAATGGGAGCCTTGTATCTGAGAACGGATATGAGCAGTATCGAGGCCACAATACACCAATCTAAAGAAATCTTTTTAAGAGCCATGCTGATTTCCATAGCAATTACAATTATTTTGGGGTATCTTATTGCCAAAAGTATAACCGAGCCAATAAATGATGTGACGCAAAAAGCTCAAAGAATGGCAGAGGGGGACTTTAGCCAGGAGGTAAGTGTCAAGTCAAATGATGAAATAGGTCAGTTGGCAGAAATGTTTAACTTACTTAGAATTAAGTTAAACCAAACCTTATCACAAATGTCATACGAGACTAATAAACTTGAAACTGTATTACGACACATGGCAGATGGACTTATTGCCGTAGATTTGTACGGCAAAATAATTCATGTAAATCAAGCAGCTAAAACGATGCTGAAGATATTTGAGCAAGAAACAGAAGCTTTACAATATGACAAATTCATGGAAAATTTTTGCGTAGATTTAAAATTAGAAAAGTTAATTGAGGGTTGCGCAAAAGAGCCGGCAACAGAAATTTTTGAAGTAGCAGGTTTTACTTACGGCGCAAGATATGATAAATTTAAAGATGATAATTGTAAGGATATAGGAATAATAATGATTATCCAGGATATTACCGAGAGGCAAAAGCTGGAAAATATGCAAATGGATTTCGTGGCAAATGTCTCTCATGAACTTAAAACACCTCTTACAACAATCAAGAGCTATACGGAAACTTTACTTGATGGAGCAATGGAAGACCCAAATATAACAAAGGAATTTTTGACTATAGTGGACACAGAAGCTGATAGAATGAACAGATTGGTAAAGGATTTATTACAGCTTTCCAGAATTGAGCATAATCAAGAGAGGTGGTACAAAAAAGAGAGCGATTTAGTGACATTATTAAAGTCTTGTGTTACAAAGGTAAGCATTATGGCTCAAGGCAAAAATCAGAGAATTACATGTATTTTTGATCCGGAAGAAGTTTTGCCTGTGATGATAGACAAAGATGGAATTGAGCAAGTATTTTTAAATATCCTAAGCAATTCAATTAAATACACTCAAGAGGGTGGAAGAATAGATGTGGATGCTGTCAGAAATGGCAAGTATGCAAAAATAGTAATTATTGATAACGGCATAGGAGTTTCAGAAAGTGAGCTGTCTAGGGTATTTGAAAGATTTTTCCGTGTTGACAAGGCAAGGTCAAGGGCAATGGGCGGAACAGGGCTTGGGCTTGCAATTTCTAAGCAGATAGTTGAAGAACATAGGGGAACAATTGAGTTTGAAAGCAAAGAAAATAAGGGCACAACGGTAACTGTTTCCATACCTCTTACCATCAAAAAGGGCAGGAAAAACATAGAATAGTAAAAAGTATATATTTGAGATTTTAGAAATTAGTTCTAAAATCTCTTTTTTTTAAGTATTTATAGTAATAGGGAAAATCCCAAATTTGTATTGAAAAGTAGGAGTTTATAATGGAAAACCGAGAGACAGATATGTATAAAAATAGCAGCAAAGCTGCAAATAACCATATTATCAGCATAGAAAACCGAGAAAGAATAACCATTACTGATGTAGCAGATGTTGATAGCTTTAATGAGGAGACCATTTTGGTTAATCTAAAACCAGGCGGACTAGTGATAAAGGGCACAAACCTTCATTTACAGAAACTAGACTTGCAAGAAGGGAAGGTAATTATCTCGGGAGAACTTATGTCTATGTCATACACCCACAAAAAACAAAAAGATAATAGAAGCATGCTTAGCAAAATCCTCAAATGATGTATGAAATTTCAGAACTGGCAAAGGTGCAGTTGTTTCAGTGTATGGTAATGAGTAGTGGGGGCATTATAACTGTAATATTGTACAAAATTGTGGAATTCATGCAAATAAATATCTGTGAGTCAAGGTTGTCAAAGGCAATTTTGGAAATAATATTTTGGGTAATAGCTGCCTGTATTTTTGGGGAGTTCCTGTACTATTGCAGCTTTGGAGAACTTGGTTTTCATTCAATCATAGCTTTTATAATGGGAATGGGGATTGGTGGGTGGTCCCTAAAGAAGATTCGGAAACGTACCAGTTGGCATAATGATTAATATAATTAAAAGATACAAAAATCTAAAAGCTTAAAAATTATGGAAAACCGATAACAAATATGCTATTATATAGACAGAAAAGCACAATATTTGAAGGGAAGAG
>CAZWCK010000046.1:0-10751 GCA_964632625.1 uncultured Oscillospiraceae bacterium | reverse complement strand
CAAACATTGCAAAGACTGTTGACAGCAAAGAAAGCATTGCACAAGTTGCTTCAGTTTCAGCAGCAGATGAAGAAATCGGTGGATTCATTGCAGATGCCATGGAAAAAGTCGGAAAAGATGGCGTTATCACTGTTGAAGAGTCAAAGTCACTTGGAACAACTCTTGAAGTTGTTGAAGGTATGCAGTTTGACAGAGGCTATTTATCAGCTTACATGGTAAATGACACAGACAAGATGGAAGCAGTAATGGAGAACCCATATATTCTTCTTACAGACAAGAAGATTTCAAACATTCAGGACTTACTTCCTCTTCTTGAACAAATTGTTCAGCAGGGAAGAAAGCTTTTCATCATTGCAGAAGATGTTGAAGGTGAAGCACTTGCTACATTAGTAGTTAACAAATTGAGAGGAACTTTCGAATGTGTTGCTGTAAAGGCTCCTGGATTTGGCGATAGGAGAAAGGCAATGATGGAGGACCTTGCTGTGTTAACGGGTGGTACTGTAATATCAGAAGAAGTAGGCTATGACTTGAAGGAAGCTACTCTTGATATGCTAGGTACGGCAGGTTCTGTAAAGGTTAACAAGGAAAACACGGTTATTGTAAATGGAGCAGGAGATGGACAGGAAATCAAGAACAGAGTTAACCAGATAAGAAAACAGATTGAAGACACAACTTCAGATTTTGATAGAGAAAAATTGCAAGAAAGACTTGCAAAATTGTCAGGCGGAGTAGCAGTTATCAAGGTTGGTGCTGCAACAGAAACTGAATTAAAAGAGAGAAAACTAAGAATTGAAGATGCTCTAAACGCAACTAAGGCCGCTGTTGAAGAAGGCATCGTTGCAGGAGGTGGAGTTGCTCTTGTAAATGCAATCCCGGCAGTTGCAAAGTATGTTAAGACAGTTGCAGGAGATGAAAAGACAGGTGCGACGATTATAATGAGAGCTTTAGAAGAACCTGTAAGACAAATTGCAGAGAATGCTGGTTTTGAAGGTAGCGTAGTAGTTTCAAGAATTAAAAACAGCAAAGTTGGTGTTGGTTTCAATGCTTCAACTGAACAATATATGGATATGATTAGTGCGGGAATTGTTGATCCTGCAAAGGTTACAAGATCAGCGCTTCAAAATGCTGCATCTGCCTCAGCAATGCTTTTGACTACTGAAGCAGGCGTTGTTGATATTAAAAGCGATGAACCAATGATGCCTCCAATGGGCGGCGGAATGGGTGGCATGGGCGGTATGATGTAATGCCCAATTCACTTCACTTTGACGATAATATAGTTTACAGTTAAATTAAGGAATCCACTACTTACCATATTTTTTATGGTAAGTAGTGGATTTTTTTTGATTTTCCAAAAATCATTGCAAATAAATACAAATTAGTATAAAATATATGTTTAATAAGCAATATTAATATAGAAGAAAATAATGATAGATAGTAATTTAGGCATATGAAAGGGAGGTTAAATATGGCACAATTTTTTACAGAGCCATCAAGGACATTTAACGAATATTTACTGGTTCCGGGTTATTCTTCAAAGGAATGTAGGGTAGAAAACGTTAGTCTGAAAACGCCTGTAGTCAGATTTAAAAAAGGAGAAGAAACTACATTGAAAATGAATATTCCATTAGTTTCGGCAATAATGCAGTCTGTTTCTGATGACAAGATGGCTGTTGCATTAGCAAAAGAGGGTGGGATTTCGTTTATCTTTGGTTCACAGTCAATACAAAATCAAGCAGCAATGATTAGAAGAGTAAAAAGTCACAAAGCAGGTTTTGTAACAAGTGATTCAAATATAAGACCGGATCAGACGCTAAAAGACATTTTAGATTTGAAAGAAAAATGCGGACATTCAACAGTAGCAGTAACTGATGATGGAACATCAGAAGGAAAGATACTTGGTATTGTTACAAGCAGGGATTATCGTGTGAGCAGATTATCTCTTGACACGAAGGTTTCTGAGTTTATGACTCCTTTAGAAAATTTAATTTATGCTGAAGAAGGAGTTACATTATCGGAGGCCAATGACATATTATGGGACAAGAAGTTAAATGCACTGCCTATTATTGACAAGAACATGAGACTTACCCATTTTGTTTTTAGAAGGGACTATGACTCACATAAAGAGAATCCTCTTGAATTATTGGATAGCCATAAGCGATATGTAGTAGGTGCAGGTGTAAATACTAGAGATTATGAAGAAAGAATTCCGGCACTTGTTGAGGCAGGTGCTGATGTGCTGTGCATTGACTCTTCAGAAGGATTTTCTGAATGGCAAAAGGATACCATTGACTTTGTAAGAGCAAAATATGGTAATGATGTGAAAATCGGAGCAGGAAATGTAGTAGATAAAGAAGGATTTTTCTATCTGGCAGAGGCAGGTGCCGACTTTATAAAAATTGGCATTGGTGGTGGTTCCATATGTATAACCAGAGAACAAAAAGGGATTGGACGCGGACAAGCTACTGCAGTAATTGATGTGGCAAAGGCAAGAGATGAATACTTAGAAAAGACAGGAGTTTACGTGCCAATCTGCTCTGATGGAGGGATTGTCTATGATTATCACATGGCACTCGCTTTGGCGATGGGAGCTGATTTCATAATGCTTGGAAGGTACTTCTCAAGATTTGATGAGTCACCTACAAACAAATTAAATATAAATGGTAATTATGTAAAAGAATATTGGGGAGAAGGTTCTAATAGGGCTAGGAACTGGCAGAGATATGATCTTGGAGGAGACCCCAAGATGAAGTTTGAAGAGGGTGTTGATTCATATGTGCCTTATGCAGGAAGCTTGAAGGATAACGTAGGGCTATCGTTAAATAAGGTAAGATCTACGATGTGCAATTGTGGTTCCTTAACAATACCGGAGTTACAGAAAACAGCAAAGGTTACTTTAGTTTCTGCAACAAGTATAGTTGAGGGTGGTGCTCATGATGTAATATTGAAGGACACAAACTCGAATGCAATTCGCTAGTTAAGCAAGATGTGTACTGAAAAGGACAAAATATGATGAAAAATAGAAGAATAATAGGGTTAATTCTATTAATTACGGTAATAATAATGTATACTCTATCGGGGTGTGCCACGTATGATAATTTTAAAAATGAATATGTTGAGATTGATCAGGAACCGGAGGACACAGTTCGTATAGGCGTATTTGAGCCACTTTCAGGAAAAGACAAAAAATTTGGTGAATTAGAAAAAATGGGAATAGAATTGGCAAATGAGTTATATCCAACTGCTCTTGCCAAGAGGGTCGAATTGGTTTATGCAGATAATCAGGGAGATGTATATGTTGCAGAATCGGCAATTCAAGACTTGATTTCAAAAAGACCAGCAATAGTTCTTGGAAGTTATGGTAGTGTAAATTCACTGGTAGCGGTAAAATATCTTCAAGATGCCAAGATACCAGCAATATCATTGACAAATACGAATCCGCTTGTTACCAGTAATAACCCATTTTATTTTAGAGTTTGCTTTGTAGAATCTTATCAAGGAGTAGCCGTTGCAAAATATGCTGTAGAAGAATTGAAAATGAAAACAGCGGCGGTGCTTAAACCTGTAAATGATGATCAGGCCGCTTCAGTTTCTCAAACTTTTTCAGATAAAATGGTTCAACTTACGGAAAATCAAAATGCAGTAGCTATTATTCAAGAATACAAAGAGGGGGATAAGGATTTTACTAAGCAGTTGGAAAGAATTGCAAGGTCTGAGGTTCCTGCAGTATTTTTGCCGGCAAAGTTGGAAGATGCAGTAAATATTTTGAAGCAGGCAGAAGAAATGAAATTGGGGTTAACCTTCTTGGGAACATCTCAGCTTGAATCAAAACAATTAGTAGAAAAAGCCGGTAAGAAGGCAGCTGAAGGTGTGGCATTTTCAACAATATTTGACCCCGAATCAGGAATGACAGATATGACAGGAATTTTTCTAAATGCCTTTCACAAAAAATACGGAGAAGATGCGGTGCCTGAACCGGCTACTGCCTTGGGATTTGACGCATATATGCTTGCAATCAGTTCAATTAACCGTATAGGAACTGCATTAGATGGAGAATTGTTAAGATGTAGTATTGCTCTTGAAAGAGACTTTCCGGGAGCATCAGGTAAGATTACCTTTGATATTAATGGGGACCCTATTAAGTCAGTTGTAATAAAAAAAGTTCATAATGGAAAAATAGAAAATGCTTATACAGTTGAGCCTGTATGGGGAGAATTAGAAGTTTAGAAGGAGTAAAAACTAATGAAAGAAAAAATTATTGCAGCACTAGAAGAAATTAGGCCAGTTTTGCAAAGAGATGGTGGGGATATTGAATTTGTAGACTATACAGAGGATAATATTGTGAAAGTTAGATTAAAAGGACACTGCGCTGGCTGTCCAGGTGCTAGAATGACACTATCGGGTATAGTAGAAAGAATTTTAATGGAAAATTATCCTGAAATTAAAGGCGTGGAAGCTGAAGATTTGGAGTAGTTTCTCAGAGTTTACTGAGCCTTAATTTTTAGAATTGAGGCTCAATAATTTCATGATAAAAATGGTGGTATTTATGAAAGAAAAATTAATTAAGAACAAGTTATTAATAGCAGCAATAATAGTTGTTGCAGTAGTGGGGGGCATTAACATCTTTCCGCTACTTTTTTCTGTTCCCACAATTAATGAGACCGAAAGTAGTTTATCTAAAAAAGTTGAGGAAGTAGAAGCTCCTATAGAATTGTCAATTACATGTGTAGGAGACATTATGGTGCATAAACCACAGATAGCCTCCCAGTATAATCCGGAAACAGATACATATGATTATACAAATAACTTCACATATGTAAAAGATTATATAACACAGGCAGATTTGTCAATTTGTAATATTGAAACAACTTTTGGCGGTAAACAATATTCAGGATACCCTTGTTTTTGTGCACCGGATGAGCTTGCAGCAGCAGTAGCTGATACGGGTTTTGACATTGCATCAACAGCCAATAACCATATGATTGACAGAGGCTTTTCCGGCTTGCAAAGAACTTTGGATGTCTTAGAAAGTATGGGAATTGAGACCACTGGGAGTAGAAAAACTGAAGGTGATATTCGCTTTGCGATGAAAGAGGTAAAGGGGATTAATATTGCGGTGATTGCCTATACCTATGAGACTACAGGACTGCCAAGTGAAGACGTATATTTAAATGGAATACAGACTTCAAGTGAAACTGCTTTATTAATAAATTCCTTCAATTATCAGGAAATTGACAGTGATTTGGAGAAAATTAAATTGGTTGCAGAAGAGGCAAAAGAAAAGGGAGCAGATATTGTAATAATGTTTTATCATTGGGGTAATGAATATCAAAATACTGCAAATAACTGGCAGAGATATATGGCGGAGCAAACTGCAAATAATATGCCTGTGGATATTATTTTCGGCTCACACCCACATGTATTACAAGATACAGAGATGCTTGTTAATGATGAGACTGGTAAGAAAGTACCAGTGTTTTATAGTCTTGGCAATTTTATTTCAAATCAGAGAATTGAAACTACTCAGGATAAATATACGGAAATGGGGGTTATTGCCAATGTAAATTTAGACTATATGAAAAGTACTAAAGAAATATTGCATATAGATATGAGTGCAATCCCTACATGGGTTGATAAATACAGAGTTAACGGAAGAGACAGATATGTAATAGTTCCATTGGATGAGAACATTGATGCAAATGCAGATTTGGCGGCATCAGGACATTTAAACCGGGCCAAAACTACTATGGAGGAAATTGATGGATTACTTAAAATTAATTGATGAATACAAGGAAGAAATAATTGAAAGTCTAAAGGAATTAGTCGCAATAAGAAGTGTTGTAGAACCTGAAATAATAGTAAAAAAAGCACGGAGCAACACGAATAAAATAAGCAATAATAATCAAGCTGAGATGGAAAAACTTCCTTTTGGCAGAGGAGTTCACGAAGCATTTATTTATATGATGAACAAGGCAAACGCAGACGGATTTGACGTACAAAATATTGATAACTATGGAGGTCACGTTGAGTTCGGCGGATATACGCGAGATCAGGAAGGGGAAATAATAGCTACCAGTGATGAAATCTTTGGTATTTTAGGACATTTAGATATAGTACCAGAGGGTGGCAACTGGGATTATGATCCCTTTGCTGGGGTAGTGGAAGATGGAAAAATATACGGAAGAGGAACTTCGGATGATAAAGGTCCTCTTTTGGCAGCATATTATGCCATGAAGGCAATAAAAAATTCGGGGATAGAGCCACAAAACAAAGTAAGATTAATTTTAGGACTTGATGAGGAAACAAAGTGGGAAGGTATGAAATATTATTTGTCAAAAGTAAAGGCTCCTAACTTGGGATTTACACCAGATTCAGATTTCCCTGCAATCCATGGAGAAATGGGAATATTAGTATTTGAGATTGCAAAGAAATTTGGCAAATCAACCAATAAGGGGTTGGAACTTCGCACGTTAATAGGCGGAAATGCACCTAATATGGTTCCGGATAGCGCAAGAGCAGTACTCAGAGCTGAAAAAATTGAGGAATATGAAAAAATAAAAATGATGGTAAGTGAGTATCGTAACGCGGAGACTGAGAAAGAAGAAGGGCAAGAAGATAAGAAGAACTGTGTTGGAAACCGACCTGAAAACTTTAAGATAAAGGCAAAGGGAGTTGGCAAAAGTCTTGAAATTTTTGTTCAAGGAGTCTCAGCACACGGTGCTGCACCAGAAAAAGGTGTAAATGCCATATCAGTAATTATGGATTTCTTAGGCAGACTGAATTTTGTTAATGAAGATGCAATTGACTTTATAAATTTCTACAATAAACATATTGGGTTTGAACTTCATGGAGAATCTTTTGGCTGTGATCTTTGCGATGAACCTTCGGGAAAACTGATTTTGAACGTAGGTCAAGTGAATTTTGATTCTAAGTCGGGAATACTGACAATAAATGTTCGTTATCCTGTTACAAATAAAGAAGAGGATGTATATGATGCTATTCTTCCTGTCATAAATAAATATAATATGGGAATTGTGAAGGTAAAGCATAGACAACCAATATATATTCCAGAAGACGATCCTTTGATAATCAATCTGATGAATGTGTACAAGAAGTACACAGGAGATTTGGATAGTAAGCCAGTGGTGTCTGCAGGGGGAACTTACGCTAGAGCTGCATCAAACATTGTAGCCTTTGGACCGGCATTTCCGGGAGATGAGGATGTCGTACATCAAAAAAATGAATACATTGAAATAGAAAAATTAATGCTTTGTACAAAGATATATGCAGAAGCCATAGTAAATTGCGTACCTCACTAACTTTTTAAATTAAGCAATAAAGGTTTCGTGTTTATTCAAGGAATCTTTTATTTATGTAATAAACTAAAAGTGATTTCCCTTTATTTTATATAATTCTCGGTCTGCTTTGCGCATAAATGTAAAAATATCATCATCACAATAAGGAACTCCGTGGAATACGCCCAGTGAAATTGTAACAATTCCCGCAGTTGATTTCTCGTGCGGAATTTTAAGATTAGTTACATCATTAAGTAATTTTTTTGTTCTGTGCTCAACAGCTTGTTTAGATTGATTGCAAAACAAAATTATAAATTCATCTCCCCCATACCTAATAGCATAAGTTGAATTGTCTAACATAGATTTAATCTCATTTGCAATAGATATAATGCAACTATCTCCAGCTAGATGACCGTATGTATCATTAAAATATTTGAAATAATCAATATCGATGAATGCCAGACCTATTTCCTCATTTTTGATTTGGCAAGCACTGAATTTCTTGTTCAAAATGTTTTCAAGAGCAAGCCTGTTATTTAAGCCCGTCAAAGCATCTGTTAGAGCCTCATACTTGGCTTGAATATATTTTTTATTTACTTCATAAAGTATAAGTCTGTTATTAATACTTTCAGAGGTTATCTTTTGATTCATTTCTTCATTGGAAATAGCTGCTTTATAATATTCAAGAGCATAGTTATTTATATCAGTAATATTATTTTGTTGTTTATTTAGTATTATCATACAATGATAATAACTTATCAGATAATTTCCGAGGTTATCCGCATCTATTTTTTCCTTACAAGTATAGAGAACATCTTTTGCTTCTTTGTCATATCCGTGTTTTAACCAATATGGAACAGCAGCAAAAATATCTTCAAAATCCATAGAATTTGCTATTTTCAAATGAAAAATTAAGTTTTTAAAACATTCTTTTATTTCATCAATTTTATTTTTATGACAAAGAACCAAGGAAGTGACATTATAAAACTGAGCTTCTTCCTTCGAGGTTTTTAGCAATAAAGGGAATACTTCCAAAAGGCAATCGTATGTAACTTGTAAATTAGGTAAATCGTGTAAAGCGTTATAGCAATAGCATAAATTTGTGTAAATATAAAATAGGTTACTATATTCATCTGACTTGTTTTGTTCATCTTCAAGGGCAATTTTTTTTGCTTTTAATAAATTGATAATAGATGATGTAAAAGCCCCAACAGACATTTGTATACTTGCAAGATTGTTGTAAATTAGAGACACATCAGAGTAACAAGTGATTTTGTCGGATGTTTCAATTCCGATGATATAATAATCTATAGCAGTTGAAATATTACCTTTGATAGAGTATGAGTTACCCAAAAGGTTATAACACTTTACTAATTCAGAATAATTATCATAAGAATTTAAAAAATGGATGGATTTATTAGAAAAATTAATAGTATCATCAATTTTTCCCATAGTATAATAATAATGTGCAAAATAAAAATATGCACGGCCTAATATAGAATTATCCTTGGTTTTTTCTCCGAGACTAAGCATTTGGTTGACCAAATCAAGATGTGTAGCTTCATCAAATGGTAGTGTCAGGTATTTGTTTTTCAGTTTATTAAAAATCATAATGCCATCCTAATACAAAACTTTCATGTATGCCATAAATTTTCCACAAGAGTGTAATTTAAACATGTTTAGAACTGTTAATGAAATCTATGCCATAAATTTATAATATCTACCTATACAATATATATTATAACACAGTATATCAAGAAAACAAAGAACAAAATGGTGTTGATTGGAAAGCACTTTTGTACAAATTGTTTGATATGTAAGGCTTTATAAGCTTAGCCAGTTCAAAACAGCTTCTTTTAAAAATTCGGCACAGCCCTTTACGTGACGATCATAATATTTAATATATTTTTCATCTTCTGTATACATTTGAACCAATCCGGAATGTGCTTCTTTAATATAAATCAGCCAGGAAAATGACAACCAGTCCTTGTGCATTTTTGCAATAATCTGTCCTTCGTTTCCTTTTGGATCTTCTCCTTTTTGAACGGCTGTTTCAAGCTTTTTCAGTATTGTAATTTCCAATTGCTGCATCTTTTTATAATCTTGAGGAGACAGTTTCATTAGTTTTGCATTGCTAGCATCTATGGTATCATTTCCATATTTTTTTCTAGCTTCCTTTCCATATCGTTTTTCATTCTCATCAAGCATATGTTGCTTAAAACCTTGAAATTTTTCAATGTCAGAGATTTCGTTGCTACCGCTTGCTGACGACAAGGTTTTTTTTATGGTTTTAATCTGTTGCTTTAATTGATGTTGTCTTTCCTCCAAAACCGAAAGATGGCTTTCCAATGATTTAATTCTGTCAAAATTCGTATCGTGGATTATTTCCTTGATTTCGGACAACTCCAAATCTATTTCACGAAAAAAGAGAATTTGTTGAAGAATATCAACTTCTTTTTCGGTATATATTCTATAACCAGAAGCGTTAATATAATTAGGCTTCAAAAGATTAATTTCATCATAGTACCGCAATGTTCTTGTGCTAATACCTGCTAATTCTGCTAATTTCAAAATTGTATACTCCATTTGTGATTCTCCTTTAATATAAAACATTATTGAAACGAGATAATAAGTATATATTACACCGTAAAAGATCGTATTCTACTTATTAACAAACCCCATTACATTATAAACATTAACGAACCGTAAATGTCAATAAAATTTTTAATATTTCTTTTAATTATTTTTCAAAAATGATAAAATAGAGAGAATTAGTGAAAACAACAATAAGAAAAAGGAAAAGGATGAGCTATGAAATACAAAAAATATACTCATGAAAATTTTTTAATATCAAATTGGTCAGGGGGAGAAACTAAACAATTAGCTATTTATCCGAGTACTTCAGAGTATATAAATAGAGATTTTATTTGGAGGCTTAGTTCTGCGACTGTAGAAACAGAAGAGTCCGAGTTTACAAGATTGCCTGATTATGACAGAGTTTTAATGGTTCTTGAGGGACAGGTAGTGCTTTCATACAATGGAGAAAAAGTAGTCAAATTATCCCGGTTTGAGAAAGATAGCTTCGATGGTGATTGGAAAACAAAAAGTTTTGGTAAAATTACTGATTATAATCTAATGATCAGAAAAGGCAGTTCAGGATACTTGGAATCATTAACACTTAATGAAGAAAAGGAAATGCTTGATATTCCAGTCAATAAAGAATATTCAAAGATTTGTGTAGGAGTATATTGTTATGAGGGTTATGGAGTAATAGATTTTTGTGGTAATACGGTAATGCTTAATCCAGGGGAACTTTTGACAATAGATTATGGTATGCAAGAAATTGAAAAAACAGCCATAAATGTTATGGGTACGGGCACGGTGATAAAATCTGTAGTTCAATATAACGAGATGTCATTGGGACCAGAGATAATACCCCAACAAAAAGGGACTTTTGAG
>CAZWCK010000045.1:0-10799 GCA_964632625.1 uncultured Oscillospiraceae bacterium | reverse complement strand
TATCCATGTAGACCTTCGGCGATAAAGGGCCCTTGTTAATTCATGACAATGCACCATATCGCTTTCAAATATTGCTTCTAGCTTATATGCCTCCCCTGAATCATATATAAAAGCATTTGCTTCAAAATTTAGCTTGAAACTCCTCATATCAAAATTTGCAGAACCTACTGTTGCCACTTCTCCATCTACCACCATGGTCTTTGCGTGTAGGAATCCATTTTTATAAACAAAGACCCTTACCCCCGAATGCAATAGTTCACCCACATATGACGTAGTTGCCCAATAAACAAACATATGATCTGGCATGCAAGGTATCATTATTCTAACATCAACCCCTGATAAAGCTGCCATTTTAAGAGACTCTAAAATGCTACCGTCCGGTACAAAATACGGTGTTTGGATATATACATTTTTTGTTGCAGAGGTTATCATTTTCATGTATCCTCGTTTCACTTCCTCTTTCTGTGAATCCGGCCCGGAAGAGACTATCTGTATACCAGTATTGCCGGTTTCTCCAATTGGTGAATAATAGGCTTGCGATACTGTCAGGTCTTCTTTTGAAGCAACCCTCCAATCAAGTATGAACCTTGCATTTATATCCTGCACGCAACTGCCTGCTAACTTTAAATGAGTGTCCCTCCAATTGCCGAATTTTTTTTTCAGTCCCAAATATTCCTTTCCAATATTGAAACCTCCGATATAAGCTTTTTCCCCATCTATAATAACTAATTTTCTATGATTCCTATAGTTCAACTTCAAATTAATAAGTTTAAATGTAGGTTTAAAGAAAAATGCGGCTTTCCCACCTACTTTCCTAAACCTCTTCAAGTCTTTTTCAAATATCTGCCTACCACCCATGGCATCAATCAAAAGTCTTACCTCCACACCCTCTTCTGCTTTTTGGGCTAAGGCTGTAAGAAGCCTCTTTCCTGCACAATCATTTTTTATAATGAAAAACATAATATTTATTGTATCTTTGGCATTATCTATATCCTCTATAAGACTGTCAAACATATTGTTCCCGTCTGTGAAAATAGACATTACATTGTCCTGTGTGAAAAAAGCTTTTGAGTAAGTTTGATGAAGTAATATCATATCTTCCCATTTTTCAGCTTCTGCATTTACAAAATTAAATTTGCCCTGCTTTATTTCACTTTGTTGCTCGTTCAAGGCATTACTAATAAGATCTTTTTCGTCGGTAGATAATTTAAAAATACGTTGTCTGGAAATATTCTGGGAAAACGTAAAATAGAAAAAAATGCCCACTGCCGGCAACAAAAATAGTATCATTATCCACGCCAATGTGGCTGATGGATTTTTTCTTTCTAAGAAAATAATCGCAAAAGCCACAAATAAATTTGATACAAATAATATGGTAACCAAATATGGCACATTTAACTCTTCAAAGAACTGATACAAGCTTTCATTTCCTTCCATATGATTTACCTAATTATATAACATTTTTAACCTATGCACAATACTAATCTCAAGATGAAATATCAAATCTCTCAAGAGCATTTGTGTTTTTTTCTATATAATTATTCAATAAACCACAAAAAAACTATTGACATACACAAAAATTAATGTTAATCTGATTTAAAGTTAAAACCTAAACCGATGAAGAGGGAGTAAAACTGTTAAACGATTTTTCAGCGAGTCCGGGGTGGTGTAAGCCGGATAAATGTCAGTTACAGTAAATGGGCCTCTGAGGGCAACGTGAATTATAGTAGCGAAGACGTGATGCCGACGTAATGGGCAAAGGGTGTGATGGCACTCTGCAGAGTGAACGGATATCAATGTCCGTTAAACGAGGTGGTACCGCAGGTAATTTTAACCTGTCCTCGTATTGGCTAATTGTCAGTGCGAAGGCGGGTTTTTTTGTGTATCTATTCAAATAGCAGAGAACCCTTTTCAAAACTAAATTTTATTAATGTCTTTTGCAAAAAAAGCAAACTGACAACCACAGGTTGCAAGTCTTCTTGTGGAATCATTGAAAAGAAAAGGAGAAAAATGAAATGATTAAGAAAAACTCAAACGAAATGAAACCTATTGATTTCCGTACTTATTTAAAAAACTACCCAGATAAAAACGGGTACTTTGGAAAATACGGTGGTGCTTATTTACCTCCTGAGCTAATTCCTGCTTTTGAAGAGGTTACAGAAGTCTACAATACCATCTGCCATTCGGCTCAATTTATCAGTGAATTACGAAGAATCAGAAAAGAATTTCAAGGAAGACCTACACCTGTTTATCACTGTGAAAGACTTTCCAAAAGCCTGGGAAATGGAACCACTCAGATTTATTTAAAAAGAGAAGACTTAAATCACACAGGTGCGCACAAACTAAATCACTGTATGGGTGAGGGACTTTTGGCAAAATTCATGGGGAAGAAAAAACTGATTGCGGAAACAGGTGCAGGTCAACATGGGGTAGCCCTTGCAACCGCTGCAGCATATTTTGGAATGGAATGTGAGATTCATATGGGAGAAATTGACATTGCAAAACAAGCTCCCAATGTAGCTAAGATGAAGCTTCTTGGCGCAAAGGTTGTACCTGTAACACATGGTTTAAAAACTTTGAAGGAAGCTGTTGATTCAGCATTTGAAGCTTATTTGCAGGATTATAAAAACTCAATTTACTGCATAGGCTCTGTTGTTGGCCCACATCCTTTTCCAATGATGGTTAGAGACTTTCAGATGGTAGTAGGCAACGAAGCAAGAGATCAATTTATAGAAATGACCGGATACCTTCCTGATTCTGTTGTTGCTTGTGTCGGTGGCGGCAGCAATGCCATGGGTATGTTTCCTGCATTCCTCGCCGATCCTGTTGCTATTATCGGTGTTGAACCTTTGGGTAGGGGCAAAAAGCTTGGAGATCATGCTGCTTCCTTGGCTTTTGGCGAAGAAGGGGTCATGCACGGTTTCAATAGTATTATGCTAAAAGATGACAAAGGCGATCCTGCTTCTGTATACTCTGTTGCAAGTGGACTTGACTATCCTTCATCAGGCCCTGAGCATGCATTTTTGAGGGATTCCGGAAGAGTAAAATATGGTTACATAGATGACAATGATGCAATTGATGCATTTTTCAAGCTCTCCAGAATGGAGGGTATCATACCTGCCATAGAAAGTTCACATGCAGTTGCTTATGCCATGAAACTGGCTCAGCAGGAAAATAATCCGGGATTTGTTCTTGTAAATCTAAGTGGCAGAGGTGACAAGGACATGGACTATGTACTTAAAAACTTTTCAGACAAGATATAATGTACTTTTTTAACGGTTATTTTCTTTTCAGCGAAATGAATGTTCCAACAACACATGTACCTGTAAAGATAATGAACAATAAATGCATTGCTTGAATTATCATCTCTGGTTCAGCTTCTGCCAGCGACATTTTTCCCATATACATTCCTACAACTATTGTAACTACCACCATGCTTAATGTGTGACCAAGGGATCTCATTGTCGCAAGTATCGAAGATGCAACACCATAGTCTTTTTTTTCAACGCAAGACATTACTGCATTAGTATTTGGGCTTGAAAAAATTGCGAAACCCATACCTGCAATAGCAAGCCCAAAGACAATGTATCCCAAAGAAGAATCTTCCTTCATAAACGTAAATATTAATAGCCCTATAGCGCACAAACCCATTCCTATAGAAGCAAGCTTGAATGGAGAAAATCTGTCTGACAGCCTTCCAAAAACAGGTGAAAGAAATGCCATTATTATAGGAGATGTAATCAAAACTATCCCCGCAATTTGTGAATCATAGCCTTTTACTACTTGTAAATATATTGAAATCAGATAGCTATTTGCAAAAGTTGCTCCATAGTTTAGCAAAGCAGCCAAATTAGACAGTGTATAGGCAGCGTTCTTATAGAACATCCTAACCTGAATAATTGGATTTTTAATTTTTAACTCATGTATAACAAATATCGCTCCAAGCATCAAGCCCAAAATTATAAAATATTTTGCAAATCCTATTGTCGAGAAAGTAGATAATCCAAACATTAATGTCACAATCATTCCCACATATAGAACATTACCAACAATGTCCCATTTTGAATCTCCAGCATTGTTTGGATGCCCTTCAGATATTTCTTTAGGTAATTTTTTTATTGCTAATCCCAGTACAATTATGCTTATTAAGAAGGTCAGCAGGTAAATGGAGCCCCATCCAAAGTGATGGTTTAGCACTCCACCCAATACCGGTCCCAAGGATAATCCCACATAAGTAGAAGCAATGGAATAACCAAGAACTTTCCCTCTCTGACTGCCTGGGAAATGAGTCAATAATATGGCAGTATTTGTTGAAAAAATCATGCTTGCACCAATCCCTTGTGAAATTCTAAGAAAAAGCGCCATTTGCATGCTTGATGCAAATGCGGATGCAAGAGAGCACACTGAGAAAAAAGCAATGCCTATTACTAGTATTATTTTTCTATTTGTCAAATCCGCAATTCTTCCAAAAGGTACGGATAGTGCAGCTACTATAAGCGTATATCCGGTAACTAACCACCCTATTGCTGTGGCGCTTACACCAAATTCATCTCCCATTGCAGGTATTGATAAATTAAGTGCGCTGCCCATAAAAGTTGTGATAAAAGAAGTTATTACGCATACAAAAATGGTGGCATACTGCTCACCATTATATTTTGTATTTTCTTTTTCAGATTTAATTTGCTTATCTTCTGTAAAATTCATTTTTTCTCCAGTCCGATTATCCTAACCCTGTATGGATTGACTAATTATTCGCCTTCTGGTACACTTTGCAAGCCTTCTTTATAGACCTTCACTATTGTCTTAGCAGTCTCTTCTCCAAGGATATTGTCACCATATTGTGAATAATGCAGGTCATCCTGTCTCATGCTCCCATCTTCCGGAGAAAAATACTGTGAAACCCTTGTTGCCATAATAATGTCATCATATGCCTGTGCCAGTTGTTCTTGTGCATCACATGGTCTGAAAAACTTTGATCTTACCATTACTATGAAGCCATAATCCAAATCAAAATATTCTTCGGAAGTAAATACATTGTGAATCTGTTTAAATGATTCCATGTACTTTTCTGTATCAGTCCAATCATCACTTTCACCTTGTATCCAAATATAGCTTTTTAAAGTTGGTTCAAAGTGAATTTCATAATCTCCCTGAGATAGCTGATTGATGGCTACTCCCCAAATACGTTCTATTTCTTTGTAAGACTCCCCAGTAAATGGCATAAATGTCTTAATATCTTGCCCACTTTTTCCTGCATTTATTACTAAAGTCTTGTTTCCCGTTTGATCATACAGTATTTTACATAAAGAAGCTTCTATATTTCCTACAGCCATACTCCCATTATGGTTATTCAAGGAGCGGATATATCCGCCACCTTCTATTTCATCATATTGATATGAGGTTCCCTTCAATGTTACAGGTGCATTTTCTGGTTCTGCATTAAAATAGGCAGCATTGCTCTGTCCTGTAAGCAAGTATATGTCCAAAGGAGCTTTTATCGTTCTGCTAATAACCAATTGCTCTGTTTTATCTCCTGCACTGGCTGTTATTATAACGCCTTCTTCACTTGCAGCAACAATGGTAACCGTTCCGTTTTGATTAACAGTAGCAATACTTATATTGCTTGAAGAAAAAGTCTCAGGTTGAAATTCTGTTGGTTTGAATACATATCTGTCATCATACTGGAGTTCAAAGCCCTTCTCCTTAACCTTAACAAATTTATATTCAATAATTTCTTTCCCTGTAATTATTTTTGCAGTTGCTTCTTTTTCGCCATCAGAAAAATAGGCTTGAATTATCTCATCAGCTTCTTCACATACCAATCTAGGAACTCTAGGCCTTCCTTCTGGAAGTTTTACAAGATTAACCCCATTCTCTTTTTCAATTGAATATGTAACATCATCTAAGGTAACTTCTAGTTTTGTGCTTTTCTTATCTAAATCACAACTACAGAAAATAAACAATGCACATAAAATTATCATTCCCATAACAAATATTCTCTTGACCTTGCTAGTGTTCCCAATATTTTTGCTAATATTATTCATCATATTATTTTCTTCCTTTGTAGCTCTTACTATGTTTATCATTACTAATACTAAAATTTTGTAATGATAATGCAATTCTATTTTTACATCTAAACTTAATTATACTAGACTTGCTCTATTGTTGCAAATACAATCTTATATTTGCTATAATGTAAATTGATTTTATAACTTTGTTTTTTGGCTTATTACAGCACAATGCATATGAAATATTCTTTGCCTTCATCGCTGATTTTCTGCAAAGATTTTTGAACCTTTATTCTGATATTTTCCGGGACATTTAAAAGCTTGTTTTCCATTTGTTCTGTAACCATTTCATATAAAGATTTGCCAAACAAATTTGTATCCCATATCTTGGCAGGGTCAGACTCAAAATCAACCAGTAAGTGTTTCATTAAATCCTCTGACTGTTTTTCAGTTCCCACTACCGGCGAAATTTCAGTAGTAATATCTGTTTTTATAATGTGCAGACTTGGAGCCTTTGCCTTTAGGCTTACACCGTATTTATTTCCCTGCTTGAATATCTCCGGTTCCTCAAGAACCATTTCACATAGCTTTGGCTGAACAATACCATATCCTGTTTCTTGAACCTGTTCCATCGCTACTTTTAATTTATCATATGCCTTTTTATCTGCTGAAAATTCTTTCAATATTTTGAAAAATTCATAGTCATTGGTTACTTTTTCTCCCATTAGTTCTTCTACTACTTTATAGAATAATCCATTCGCAAGGCTTACCTCAATATCAACAATTCCTGTTCCCAAATCCATGTTTTTTATATTCAGTCCTTCTATTATCTCTTCTTCCGCAATATTTTTAACTGTGTCTTTTACATCCTTAATATTTTCAAAACCGGGAGTCCACTCTTTTATCTTCTTTATCAAGGAGGCTTTCATCCAATGGTCATTTGTCAGCCCCTTTATGAAACCTGGAAGTAGAAAATTGATTTGTGAAGGTGGAAACTGATATAGAGCCTCTCCTAGCACCTCATTTATGACTTCTTCGCTCATTTTTGCACAATTTGCAGGTATTACAGGCACATTATGTGTATCCTTGATAGACATAGCCATGGCCTGTGCCATTTCACCTTTTGGATCAGTAGAATTTAAAACTATTACAAATGGTTTCCCTGTTTCCTTCAGCTCTCTTATAACTCTTTCTTCTGAATTGATATATACCTCCCTGTCCAGTTCTCCTATTGAACCATCTGTGGTGACCACAACCCCAAAAGTCGAATGTTCCTCAATTACCTTTTTTGTTCCTATCTCGGCAGCCTCTTCAAATGGTATTCTCTCATCATACCAAGGAGTATTTACCAATCTTGCTTTTCCATTTTCCTCATGCCCTATGACTCCCGGCACCATATAACCTACACAATCCACCATTCGAACATTAAAGGCTGTGTGATCATTAATTTGCAGTTTTACCGCCTCTGCAGGCACAAACTTTGGTTCTGTTGTGGTAATAGTCTTGCCTGCCCCGCTTTGAGGAAGCTCATCTTGTACTCTTTGTTTTACATAGATATTGTTTACATTTGGCAATACCATTAAATCCATAAATCTCTTAATAAATGTGGATTTTCCTGTCCTCACAGGTCCTACTACACCTACATAAATATCTCCCTGTGTCCTTTCAGCAATGGTCTCATATATATTGAATTCCTTCATAATAATACCCCTTCCATTAATACTGATACAGTATATGTACAATGTGTTTCAGATATTCTTTTTTTTTGTTTTTGCGAAATTTGTTTTTTTATATTCTCGCAATACAATAAAATAGATAAATTCCACAAAATCATTTTGTTTTAAAAAGAAAGTGCCAATTGAACAATTGACACTTTCAAGAGAATTTTTAATTATTTCACCTGCATATTTGAAAGGTGATACTCCAATGTAAAATTAAGGCTATACTATTTCTCCCGCCAAACTAAAGGTTTTTCCTTCAGTTATTCTTACATTAACTATTTCTCCGATGAGTTCTTTCTTCCCCACGAAATTAACCGGTTTAAAGCCTTCAGTTCTGCCTGTTAAGGTTTTCTTGTTTGTTTTGCTCACTCCTTCAACCAGAACTTTTTCAACTCTATTTTCATATAATTTGTTTTTATCTGCAGATATTTCATTTAACAAATCTACCAATTTATTAAATCTTTCATGTTTAATAGCTTCATCTACTTGGTTCTCATACTTTTCTGCAGGAGTTCCCTTTCTAATCGAATAAAGGAAAGTAAAGGCAGAATCATATCTTACCCTTCTCACTAAATCCATGGTTTCACTAAAATCTTCTTCAGTTTCTCCCGGAAATCCTACAATAATATCAGTGCTTATTGTAATGTCTGGGCAAGCTTTTTTTAACTTTTCCGTAAGTAAAATATATTGCTGCTTTGTATACCGCCTATTCATTTTTTTTAGGATATCATTACTTCCTGATTGAACAGGTAAATGAATATACTTACATAACTTATCGCAGTCGACAAAAGCTTGTATCAATTTATCTGATAAATCCTTAGGATGTGAAGTCATGAATCTTATTCTCTCAAGTCCCTCTATTTCATTGAGCATATAAATCAGATCCGTGAAATCCGTGAATTGTTTTGTTTTCATCAGATTTTCATTTGCACCCTTATAAGAATTTACGTTCTGTCCTAGCAAAGTTATCTCTCTAACACCATCATCCACTAGTTCCTTGACTTCCTTGATGATTTCTTCTGGCGCCCGGCTACGTTCCCTTCCTCTTGTATAAGGAACTATGCAATAAGTACAGAAATTATTACAACCATACATAATGTTTACAAAGGCTTTATGTCTAAACATTCTATTTGCGGGAAGACCTTCGACTATTTCGCCACCATCTTCCCATACTTCAACTAATTTTTGTTTTTCTGATATTACAGATTGTAGTAATTGAGGAAACTGATGGATATTATGAGTTCCAAAGATAATATCTACCCAATTGTATCTTAGTTTAATTTCATCAATAATATGCTGCTGCTGCATCATGCAACCACAAACGCATACAACAAAATCGGGTCTTGTTTCTTTTATTTTTTTTAATTGCCCCAAAGTGCCAAAAAACCGCTTGTCTGCATTTTCTCTGATACTGCAAGTGTTTATCACCACAATATCTGCATTTTTTCTTGTATCACTTTGTTTACAGCCCAAATCAGTAAGCATCCCCGAAATAATCTCTGAATCATGCTCATTCATTTGGCATCCAAATGTTATAATTTCAAATTTCTTCTCTATCATTTGTTCTTTATACCGCTTTGCTCATCATAAATTTAATTTGATAAACATTCTTCCCTCTATTAAAATATCATCTCTGATTTTTTTTCTCTTGACATTAAATTATTTACTGCTGTCTTTGCATCAATTTTGTCATTAATTACAGCGTAAATGCTCTCTGTTATAGGCATCTCAACACCGACTTTTTTTGCAAGTTCATATGCTGCTTCGGTTGTATACATTCCCTCAACAACCATGCCAACTTTTTCCGTTGCTTCCTTAGGTCTCATTCCCTCTCCTATCATAATCCCACAACGTCTGTTTCTTGAATGCATACTGGTACAAGTAACTATCAAATCACCTACACCTGCAAGTCCCGAAAAAGTGTGTATATCGGCACCAAGCTCGACACCTAACCTTGCAATTTCTACCATTCCTCTAGTCATCATTGCAGCCTTTGCGTTATCTCCATATCCCATTCCATCTGATATCCCTGCTCCAAGGGCAATAATATTTTTCAAGGCTCCGCCAAGTTCCAATCCAATCATATCCTGATTGGTGTATATTCTGAATCTGTCAGTCATAAATTCTTCCTGTATATATTCTGCATATTCCATATTTTTAGAGGCAACGGCCACCGTGGTAGGCATTGCTCTGCCTACTTCTTCTGCATGAGAAGGTCCTGACAAAACAACATATTTTACTCCCGGCTTTAGCTCCTCCGCTACTTCTGACATCCGTTTCAAGGTTTTTTGTTCTATTCCCTTTGCCACATTAACTACTACCATATTGTCTTTTAAATACGGCAATGTATTTTGAAATGCGCCCCTAAAAAACTGTGCCGGTGCTGAGAAAAGAGCGATATCCACTTCTTTTAATGCTTCTTCTACTGTATCTACAGGTGTTAAATTATCATTGAATTTAATTCCCGGCAAATATCTTACATTTTCTTTATTGGTTCTTAGCTCATCTACATGTTCTTTATTTATATCCCAGATTTTCACATTGTGTCCCTTACTACTTAAGGTAATAGCAAGAGCTGTTCCCCAACTACCTGCTCCAATAACCCCAATTTTTTTCATAATTGTACCTCGCTTAAATTTTTTTATTTATATTTTATTCTAACATATTTTTATTAGTATTCCAATAGTTGTAATACTTAATTATTTTTTAACAATCTTAATGAAAAAAGTAGTATTGATACATATAACCAATACTACTCTTTCAATTTCATTATTTTAGTTTAACATACATACCTAAATACCATTGTTGTATTAATTTATTGTTTAATACTTATCATTGGTATCCATATCCATATCCATTTCGATTAATTCAATCTTTTGTGCTTTAGCTTTTCTTTCAACTGGCTTTTCTTCGATAAATGCTGACTTTACACTTCCCAAATCGCTTTGGCTTTTAAGTTTGAAGCTAGCTACCATCTGTTTAAGCATTTCTGCCTGTCCATACAACTCTTCGCTTGCAGCCGCACTTTCTTCTGCCGTTGCCGAGTTGTTTTGAACAACTATTCCAACCT
>CAZWCK010000044.1:0-10974 GCA_964632625.1 uncultured Oscillospiraceae bacterium | reverse complement strand
TTTTGTTCTAAGACTTTTTGTTACTCTTTCTAGTAGTGCCGTACCCTGTTGAACTCCAAAAGCTTTTTCAAGCACATTTTTTGCATATCCTATGCCGCCCTCCAAATAAACCTTCTGTGCCACACATAGTCCATAAAACTCATTCATTACCATATCTGATATCTCAGGGGAAATACTTTCCTGCCTTGTTATCTCATATGTAAGCTTCTCAATTTCATCTTCCTGCAAATGTCTGAAAATCTTAGAAGCAGCTTCCTCTCCTATTGCAATAATAATTTGCGCCGCTTTTTGCTTTGGAGTTAATTCCACAATTGTTTTCATCATTGCTTCCATTAGTCTTGTTTCCTCCCTAAATACCTCACATTAACTACTAATCATTTTCGTTTTTCAGCCAGGTCCTAATCATCTGCGCTGCAATTTCAGGATTTGATAAAGCAAAATCCTTTACCTCAGTACGTCTTGCATCCAATACTGGTTCCAACTTGGCAACTAAAGGCTCTGCTTTTTCTTCTGGTTTTCCAAAAGCCTCATTTAAAGCCTTTTCTCTTTCTTCTGCCTCCAGAGCTTCCTGTGCCTCAAGCTCTGCAAGTGCCTTTGCCTTCTTTTTCTTGCTTATAATTATTACCATAGCTATTATCAAAACCAACAGTACTGCCGCTGCACCAATGATTATGAACAGCATTTCCTTGCTGATTGAACCCTCTTTTGCTGCATCTTGCGATTCCACGTCTTCTTTGTAGAACTTAAAATTTTGTACTGATACGTTTGCCTGATCTACTCCAGCCGCAAATGCTACAACCTCAATAATATTTTCTTTTTCCCCAGGTTGAAAACTTGCTTTATCTATAGAGATACCTATGGAAACCGATTCTATATATGCTCCTGCTTTTTCTGTCTGTTCTTTTATGTGGCTTACCAGATATTTTATTTCCTCACTGCTTGCTGTTGATGAAGATTCTCCTGTTCCGCCGCCTACCGGATAAGTTGACACCTCCGAGTTTGTAGAAGTCCCTGGTACTCCTCCATCCTCTTCCGTGGAGGTTGAAGATTCACTGCTATTTCCTTCCTCACTTATTACGCCTGAATTTTCTCCATCTGGAGAAGGTACATATGTAAGCTCTTCTCTTATCATTTTATCAGTGTCTACCACTGCCGTAACGGAAACCTTGAATTGTGATAAATCATATGGCCCCTGAAGAACTGTTGTTACTTTCTTTTTGATTTGATTCTCTATAGCATTTGTAATTGTCACCTTGGCATTGTCGCCCTTGCCATCGTCTTCTATCAACTCATTACCTTTACCATCCGTCAAGGCTATATTTTCCTTCTTGAGCCCTGAAACTGACTTGCTTACTAGGTTTATGATGCCTGACACTTGAGTCTCATCTAACAAAAAATCTTCTTTCATATGAACTACAACGGAGGCGGAAGGTTCTTCTTTTTCCTGCAAGTAAAACACATTTTCATCTCCTGGGGTTATCGTAACGATAGCCTGTTCAACGCCTTCAAGTGTCTGTATGCTTGCTCCTATTCTTTCTTGTAGTTGTCTATTTTCTGCTTGCTTTCTTTCATAGTCTGTGGTTAACATTCCCGAAGTATCTTCCACTAATGAATAGTTAAGACCACTCTTTGGATATCCCGCCATTGCCAATTGCATTCGCACTTTTGCTTCTTGTTTGTCAAGAACAATGAAGTTGCCTTCACTGTCTACCTTAACATCGTAATCCGTTCCCTCCAAAGCTTTGAATATTTCTGTTGTTTCTGTCTCAGACAAATCTTGAAATATCACAACATATTCTTTTGTATTTAACACAATGCTTACAACAAGTGCCGTAATAAGTAGTGCTACAAAACCACCAACTATTAGCCTTTTTACCAATTTTGATGCATTGCCCCAAAACCTTTTCAATGGTTCTAAGGCTCTATTCATCTGCTCATTCATACCTATTCATCCATCCTATTATTTCTATAAGTTAGTTCTCATTACTTCTGTATACGCTTCCAACATTTTATTTCTCAATTCAACCATAGTTTGAAGAGCTACCTCATATTTTGTTGCATTTATAGTCATTGTATGTAAATCGTCCATATTCCCAACGGATAAATTGTATGCATCCAGTTTGGTTTGTTTCTCTGTTGTCTCCACATTGCTTATTAAATCATTCATTAAGTTTTTAAAGCCGTTGGCTTCCTCTGCACCATCACTTGTATTTTGAACCGTTCCTGAAGTATTAACTCCTCCTGCAAATTTATTGGCAATTTTCGTTACCTGATTTGCGTCGTTTTGTAAACCGGTTCCAAAATATGAATTTATGGGAACTATAAACATAATATCTCCTTTTCATTTTCTTGTGTTTAAACTACCTACCAATTTCCAGAGCTTTTTGCAACATTACCTTTGTGGCATTAAATGCAGTAACATTTGCCTCGTAAGCTCTGCTTGCGCCAAGCATGTCAACCATCTCCTGAGTTGTGTTTACATTTGGCATCATCACATAACCTTCCTCGTTTGCATCTGGGTGATTGGGATTATAAACCGGTACAAATTTAGTTTGATCTTCAATTATTTTCTCCACCTTCACTCCAGTTGTTCTTACTTGGGTTGGTTTTTCCTCTCCCGCGATGCTCACTGCTTTGTTGAACGCTGATTCAAAATTTCCCTTTTCCTGTGTGCTTTGCAATACCACGACTTTTCTTTTGTAAGGTCCTCCCGCTGCTGTTCTTGTAGTCTGAGAATTGGCAATGTTTTGAGAAATCACATCCATTCTCAGCTTCTGTGCTGTCAAGCCTGAACCCGATATGTTAAGTGAACTTAAAAAAGACATTCTATCTACCTCCTCTTATTGCATATTTTAACCTGCTGTACATATCCGTAACACCTCTTGTCAAATACATATATTGAATTTGCGTTTTTACCATATCAATGTTCTCAATGTCTAGATCCACATTGTTTCCATCTGCACGCATAGAGGTGCTGTCATCCTTATAATTCCAAATTTTTGAATTTTTTATTTTACCCAGGTTTTCCCTTATTTCATTTGCTGTCACATCTTTGCCGCCAAGCTTTGCAACCTCTTTGGAAAGAGTTTCCTCAAAGCTTACTTTGGTCGCCTTGTATCCAGGAGTTTCATGGTTTGCAATGTTTGCAGAAATAGCCTTTTGCCTCTGCCATGTTCCATCTAAAGCTCTCTGTAATGTACTGGATGTTAAATTATCTCCAATCATTTTTCCCCTCCATCCTTGTTCTCATATTTTTATTTGTTTTGTCACAATTTAATAGGTGTATATTTATCTATTAATTACCAATTTTAAATGTGGATTTTTGGATTTATTCAAAAATCCATTTAAACGCTATGTTTCCAATCCTTTAAGGCATTTTTTGTCTTTGTTTTTTTGATTATTTCTACTATATATATTAGCATTAACTAATTTTACTACTTTTTCTTCCATTTTACAATGATTTTTTTGTCATTTTATCAGTTTTTTTATAGTTTTTTAGCACCATGAAAGTATAATTGTTAAATCATATTATTATTGCTTAAATTATGTACACTTATTTTTTATGATAATGGGAGTAATTCATTTGAAGCGGGGTTTGTGAAATTAATCACATTCTTTGTAAAAACAGTTAATCAATTTATTGTTGCAAAAATTCAATTGAGCAGATCAAAGCTCAATTTCTTCATTGTTTTTTAAGTTATAATTGCTTTTATTGCCGCTTTTTCATTGTATACCTCTTGATTTATTGTAAACTTATTTCACTTATTTCTTTCTCTCATTTGTTGGATTTTCAATATGTTTATGTGTTTATCTTGCCCAATACAAATAATTAATTATTCAATAAAGCACACAAAAGTATGCAAGCAATATTGCCTACACTATAAAAGAGTTGCTGATTTTGAAAAAAATATTTTTTTGCATGTACTAAAGTTATTTTATAAGTTACCGATATACATATAAGATAAATGTAATTCAGACCAAGGAGGACTTAAATATGAAAATTGGTTACATCGGAAAGGCTAACAATATACAGCAGAAACAAATACAAGATTCTCAAAATGATAAAGTCGGTAAAAGCTCTAGTTCTGAGGTCGGTAAACAATACTCCATTTTGAGTAAAGTTGACAGTGCCAAAATTTCGAAAGCAAATTTAGGAGTTTATGACGACAAAAGACTGGCTATGGCGAAATCTTCTATTTTATATGACGTTTCTGTTGAAGAATCCATTTCAAATAGTGACAAAATTGCAAGTCTTACCACTCAGATTGCTCAAGGTGCCTATCATGTACCCTCCGATACGCTTGCTAATTCAATTTTAAATGATTAACTATACTGCAGAATTAATTATTAAATAAGTCTCACAAGACATATATAAGGAAGGAAATGAATTAATGACCACAGTCTCAACTTTCAAAACTACATTGGATGAATTTTATATCTACCTTTGCGATGCCCTCAATACTTACGAAGAAGCTGTGCCTGTTTTGAAAGAAGAATTGGAAGCCATTACTACGGATGACATTTATCTTCTCAACGAAAATCTAAAGAAACAACAGGCTATATTCTTAAAAACAAAGCTTTTCGATCAATGTGTAAAAGAATATCATGAGAAGTTAGGCGTAAAAGCCTCTAACCTTTCCGAGCTTCTTAAAGAACTGGATGGTGTTGAAGCACCCCGATTTGCAGATTTAATTCGAAAATTTGAAAAAAGCATAGAGCTTATTACATTTTATAGTAACAAATGCAGAACATTATTGCAGACCAAACTATTCAATATAGAAAGAATCCTTGAGCTTCATAGCAATACAGTGCAAACAACCACATATACAAAAGACGCAAAAGAAATTCAGGATTCCTCAGAACCAAAATCATTTCAAACTAGGATTTAATACCCATGAGAAGGGAGTACTACCATGGCAATACCTACATTTTCATCATTTCAAACTGCATATAGAGCATTACAGGCAAGTCAGACTAACATTGACACAGCAGGTCACAATATTGCCAACATAGATACAGACGGTTACACCAGACAGAGAGTAGACTTAAACTCTATTTCAAACAGTGGATTTGTTCAAAAATACTCCTTAGGTCTGAAACAAGCCGGCTCTGGCGTTGAAGTAGGTGCAATCAAACAGATTCGTGATCCATTTTTGGATGCAAGATATAGAACTCAAAATACAGAAACCCAACAATATGATACAATGTTAAAGGGTCTTTCAGACCTTGAAAATATTATGGATGAAATCGAAACGGGCTCGGGACTTCAAAATGAACTTACAAACTTCCTAAACCAACTGCAGAATTTATCCAAGACGCCTACAAATGCTGACATTGCTTTAGTAGTGAGAACTGCCGCACAACAAATATCTCAAATGATTAATGTTGAGGCGAATCTATTGTCACAGGCTAAAGAGCAACAGGTCTTCGATCTTAAAAATGTTGTTGTAGATACTGATTTTAACTCTATTGTAAAGGGTATAGCTGACCTAAACAGTCAAATAAGAAAAGAACAACTCTACGGGAATATTCCTAATGAGCTTTATGATAAAAGGAACATGATGTTGGATGAACTTTCTGGCATTGCCAACATAAAAGTAACTACTAGCCCCGAATTCATTCCAAGTGATGCAGAAGTAGAAGGGTCAGGAATTGTAATTGAAAACCTTACCGTTTCTCTTTATGATCCAAATACTTCAACTTATATAGGTCTTGTGAGAAATGATTCCTTCAACACCTTGAAGGTAAACTACAATGGGGATAAGGCCAGTATTTCAATGAACAAAGGATTTACATTAGATGGTGCTGATGGATATCTTGAAAAAACCCCTGATAACTTGGACTATTCAGATATTACCAAGTACATATCAGGTGGAAAAATAAAAGCTCATCTGGATTTAATAAACGGTAACGGAACATATGCAGATACTTCAAATAATGAAAATTCTTTCAAGGGAGTTCCTTACTACACAAATGCACTGGATACTTTTGCCAGAGAATTTGCAGGTACTTTCAATGAATTGAACAAATGTGGCGGACCCACTGAAAAGCCTCTATTTTCCCCTTCAGATGGTTCTTCCGAAATTAAGGCTTCGAATTTGGCTGTTTCAAATGAATGGATGAATGATCCAGCACATATTACCACTACTGATGGTACGTCTGGTCAAGCCGGCGGTGCTGACAATATCGTAAGAATGATTTCAGCTATGAATAGCAAAAATAATATCTTTGAATCAAAAAATGGAACTACAATGTTTAAAGGTTCCTTTAATGAATACCTAACCGGTATGGCTGGTGAACTTGGTCTAGATGTTGAGCTTATTACAAACTATTCAAAAACCTCAGATTCAGTTCTCAATAGCCTTTTCAATTCTCGTGAATCTATTTCTGGAGTATTACTCAATGAGGAGGGTGTTAACTTAATGGCTTTTCAAAAGTCCTATAATGCAGCATCAAGATACTTTACCACTCTTGATGAGGCCTTGGATAAGTTAATAAACGGCACCGGTATAGTTGGCCGATAGTATGTTTTTTAAGGTTAAATAATAGTGTATATATATGAATTATAAGAATGGAGAGAAATTATGCGTATTACAAACAGAATGATGACAAATAAATATATACGAAATGCCAATGCCTTGTCTACAGATTTGGATAAACTAAATCATCAGGTTACTACGGGGAGAAAGTTTAGCAAAACCTCAGAGGATACTGCTTCTGCTGTTAGAGCTTATAGATTAAGGGAAGATTTGTCCAAGACAGAAGGTTATCAATCAAATATAATGCATGCGAAATCATATATTGCAAATGCAGAATCTACCTTAATGAATGTTCAAAGCATAACCATAGAAACTAAGGGAAAGATTATCCAGGCACTGAATTCTCCAAATAGCCACGATGAGCGACTCATTATTGCTACGGAAATACGCAATATAAGAGATCAACTATTGCAGGCTTTAAATTCCTCAGAGAGCGGCGAGCAGATTTTTGGCGGCTCAAACAGACAGAATAAACCATTTACCTTGGATGCTAACGGCAGGCTTGTTTATAATGGCACCACTCTTGCGACTGCGACACCTGATGAACTGGCAAAGTTTAATTCTGATTCCCAGTACGTAGACATCGGCTTAAAACCTGAATTTGATGGCACTGACAAAGTAATTTCCAGTACAGTCTTTAGCTATTCTGTTCCTGGTACACAGATTATGAAAGGGGGAGAAAGCACAGTTACCTTGAAAGACGGCTCTACTATGACAATATCAAACAACCTTTATGACATATTAACTGACTTGGTAACAGAACTTGATAAACCGGATTCTGCTCTAAACCCAGATGATGCCTATAACAGCGATAAGGCAGATGCAATATATGGAAAGTTTAATGAGTCCTCCGGTGCAATAGTTACAAATTTGACCAATCTTGGCTCACAATCCTCTTATCTTGATTTTTCAAAGAAAAGACTGGATACATTGACTATTACCATGCAAGAAAAGCAAGTAGATACTGAAGGCATAGATCCAAAGAAAGTAATAATAGATTTCAAATCACAGCAATTAGCTTATGAGACGGCTTTAAAAATGGGTTCACAGATACTGAAACAATCCATTTTTGATTATATGAGTTAATAATAAAATTCAGGAAGGAGAAAATCATGGGACCTTTAATTACAATTGAAACTGTACCTATTTCAATTGAATATGTTGAACAACCGTCAGCAAGGATACCTACAATAAAATCTGCAAAACTTGAAATAACCAGAGAGAAACAGCATACTTCAGTAAAGAGCAATCCTGTAAAAATAAAGATGGATTCTTTTGAAAAGGCTGATTTCAGAAGTTCTACTTATACAGCTACTGCTAACTTTAACAATGGTAACCTTAATATGGAGGTTAGCTTTACAGATAGTCGAGTTGCTGTTGCAGACAAATTCAATCAAGCAGGAAGAAATATGGGAAGCATTCTGAATGCTATGCCAATGACAAAAAAGCATACTTTACCTATTAAAGAAAATTATCAACCTAGTGTCAACTATACAACTTCAAGCTTTGAAGATATTGCTGATATATCAGACAATATGCGAGCAGGTGCACTGAAGATTCATTTTGACTTGAGTGCCCTTCGGGATTTAGGAAACGACAATGCTTCTACGCGCTTTATCCCTCCTGACTTGAAGTTGGAAATTTCTCAACTTCCTGACGTAATTGTCAAGTATGTTGGCGGACCTATATACTTCCCTAGAAGTTCTGACCCTAACTATGAACCTCCAGTAACAGATACGTCTAATTTGAACACGGCTATCTAGAAAGGAATTCTATATGGAAATAAACACAAGAGATTTTGGCAACATTTGTGTAGAAGAAGATGCTGTATTTGATTTTCCAAAGGGAATCTACGGTTTTGAAGACTCTACACAATTTGCTGTTTTTGAAAATAAAATCAGTGATATATCTTTTTTATATTTACAATCGACTCAGCAAGAAATACCTTGTTTTTTAGTTTTTGAACCTTGGGATTTAGTTCCTAACTTCAGCCCTACTCTTTCTCCTGAGGATATGAAAATATGTGAAGTTGAAGATATCGAAGATCTTATTTTCCTAGCAATCGCAAATATCCCCAACGACAATGTTCGGGCACTATCCTTAAACATCAAAAGCCCTATTGTTCTTAATCCGACAACTAAAACGGGCTATCAGGTAATATTACAGAATAGTGATTACAAAATCAGATTCCAGCCTTTTCTTGCGCAAAATTTTCCTTCTGAAGATGGTACTAATAAAGTTGACAGAAAGGATGGTTCCTCATGTTAGTAGTTACCAGAAAAATGGACGAAGCAATTTATATTGGTGATGACATAAAGATAACCATCGTAGGCGTTTCTTCTGACAAGGTTTCTATAGGAGTAGAAGCTCCACGTGATATAACTATTCTCAGGTCAGAATTGAAAGAAACCATAAGCGAAAACAAGTCTTCTGCTGTCCAAGTATCCAATGAAAAAATGGCGGGACTTGCGGCTATACTTAAAAAGCTATAACATGGAGGAAACAGATGAAAATATCGGCTTGCGTAATAACAAAAAATGAAGAAGAGAATATAGTAAGAAATATAAATTCATACAAGGCTTATGTTGACGAGATAATAGTTGTGGACACAGGTTCTACAGACAAGACCGTAGGAGTAGCTAAAAGCCTTGGAGCAACAGTTTATCACTTTGAATGGGTAGATGACTTCGCTTCCGCAAAAAACTACGCTTTAGACAAAGCTACTGGAGAATGGATTATATTTATGGATGCAGATGAGTATATTGACAAAAATACCGCTAGCTTTTTACGTGAGAAAATACAACTATACACTTCTAACAATCATATCGACGCCATAGTGTGTCGTTGTTTTAATATTGCAAATCTGAATGAAACCGACATTATTGATTCTCACTTAACAATGAGAATTTTCAGATCTCATAAACATATACGTTTTGTAGGAAAAGTACATGAGGAAATCAGACGTAATAACAGCTCACTGAATTTTGAGGTTTCTGAAGATATTATCTTTTATCACACCGGCTACAGTCTCCCAGAAATCAGATTAAAAAAAATGCAGCGGAATCTTGAACTACTATTGCAAAAACCAACACCCTTGGACTTTTTTGATAATTACAACATTGGTAAGACGTTTTTTGGCATAAAAAATTACCAGAAATCGGTTGAATATCTGGAGCTTATCATATTTGATAAAGATAACTATACATTAGGTGCGAAATGTAAACCTCTTGACTATTATTTTATGTCCAAAAATTATTTAAATGAATACGATGAAAAATATAAAAAAGCAATAGACTGGGCAAAGAAAAATTACTCTGAATTTCCTGTAATTTTTTTTCATGAAGCTATGTTCTTGTATCACAAACAACAATATACAAAATGTGAATCTGCCCTACGAAAAGCATTTGAGTTAAATCTACAATTTAAGCCTGTTAATGAGGAAAATATATTTTCCAACTATATTGCTTCCGCTTATCTTTTACTAGCTCAAATATACATAATAAAAAATGATATTATTTCTTCATACGATAACCTTATTCTGTCATTGAAATGCAATAATCAAAATATAACTACACTTTCTCTTCTGTGCAATTTGCTTAAGCATAACAGCATTAAATCTATGGATGAAATAATTAGCCTTCTTTCAGATATATACAATACTAATGATGAAAAACAATTAGAAGTACTTATGCAAGGTCTAACTATAACAGGGTTTAACAAGGTTTTATTTTATTTTTGGAAAATTTGGTATAACAATTCTAAACATAATGATAATTCGGTAGTAATAATGTTGTTGGCAAATAACCGATATGAAGAAGGTTATAAATTGTTATCAAACAGCATTAATAATAATGACTCAATCAGCAATTATGAATCTCTTATGGTCTATGGAGGACTGATGACAGGGGACAATAGTTTAATTTCTGATTTAAAAGATAAAGTTACTTTACCATATAAGAATATTATTAATTCGGTGATTTGCCAAAACACAGTGCTTTCTGATTTTGACTTTCAAGCTTATTATAGCATAATTGAATTATTTGCAATATTGACAACCGAAGAGACTACTAGGATTTTTTCTGGTATCTGTACTTCTTTTTCCAAGGAAAACAACCACAAACTATGTCGATTGTATTTTGATAATAGCTATTATGAGTTAGCCTTTTTTTCTTATAGTAATTTATTAAAACAATATGAAGCAGACATGGAAACACAGGGAAAAATTTTGACTAAGCTCGCAATTATTAATTATCGTTTAAACGAATTTAACGATGCTAAAGAATATTTTGAGGATGCGATAAAATTAATCGGACGCACCAATGAAATTAATGAATATTTTCACTGGATGAATTTAAATTAATAATTTTTAAATTTCTACTGGAATTTATACTAAAGTATTTTTGATTAACACCGATATTAATAGTGTACAGGTTAA
>CAZWCK010000043.1:0-11041 GCA_964632625.1 uncultured Oscillospiraceae bacterium | reverse complement strand
GCCGCCGATGCGATTGCGCGTGAAACCACGATAAAATTGCCGCCGATTTCCGTGTGTACCGCCGGGTGCTCCGGCTGCCCGGAGGCGCGTTATCTGGTCACGGGCAACTGTCGCGGCTGTTTTGCCCGGCCTTGTATGTACAACTGTCCGAAACAGGCGATTTCGATTATCAATCAAACCGCGACTATTGACTACACGAAATGCGTAAAATGCGGAAAGTGTTATAACACTTGTAAATTTAATGCAATAGTAAGAGAATAAGGGAGGAGGATGAAAACAATGAATAAATTTAGATTGAATATAGACGGTAAAGAAGTTTTTGGCCTTCCGGGTCAGACAATTCTTGAAGTCGCAAAGGAAAATGACATATATATTCCAACTCTCTGCTTTGATGAAAGAACGAAAATATATGGTTCTTGCGGTCTTTGCATGTGCGAAGTTGAAGGAAATCCTAAAATGGTGAAGGCTTGCGCCACTGAAATTGCACCCAATATGGTTATAAATACAAAAACACAGAGGGTTTTGGAATCAAGAAAAACAAACTTAGAATTGTTACTTTCAAATCACGTTGGAGATTGCAGACCACCATGTGTACTTGCATGTCCTGCAGGAACAGATGTACAAGGTTATGTAGGCTTGATAGCAAATGGTGAATTTGAAAAAGCAATTGAATTGATTAAGGAATATATTCCTCTTCCGGGAGCACTTGGAAGAGTATGTCCACATCCATGTGAAGGCAAATGCAGAAGGGCTCTTGTCGACGAAGCAATTTCTATTCAGTGGCTAAAGAGATTTGCTGCTGACTATGATGTGTTTTCAGAAGACCCATATCTACCGGAATGTAAACCTCCAACAGGAAAGAGTGTGGCTATTATCGGTGGCGGACCTATGGGACTTTCGGCAGCATATTTCCTTAGACAAATGGGTCATGATGTTACTATTTTTGAATCAATGCCAAAGGCTGGCGGAATGCTAAGATATGGAATCCCTGAATACAGACTTCCAAAGGAAGTACTTGACGAAGAAATATTCCTAATTGAAAAGCTTGGTGTTGAAATAATTACAAATACAAAGGTAGGCGTAGATATTCCATTTGAAACTATCAAAGCGGATCACGATGCAGTACTTATTGGTATTGGTGCATGGGTTTCTACAGGAGTTGGATGTAAGGGCGAAGATGCAGATGGAGTAATCGGTGGCATCGATTTCTTGAGAAAAGTGGTAAGAAATGAAGAAATCAAGCTTGGCAATAATGTTGCAATTGTGGGTGGTGGTAATACTGCCATGGATGCATGCAGAACTGCAGTAAGACTTGGTGCTGAAAATGTTTATAATATCTACAGGCGTACTAAGGATGAAATGCCGGCAGACAACGTGGAGATTGAAGAAGCAGAAGAGGAAGGCGTTGTTTTCAAGAATTTAACAAATCCAATTGAAGTAGTTAAGGATGAAAATGGACATGTTAAGCAAGTTATACTACAAGTTATGGAACTTGGCGAACCTGATGCGTCTGGAAGAAGAGCTCCAAAACCAATCGAAGGAAAGACAGAAACAATTGATATTGATACAATGATACTTGCCATAGGTCAGGCAGTAGATTCTAGTTGTTTTGAAATGGACAAAACCAGAAAGAATGCAATTAGCTATGATCCTGATACATTTATGACAAGTGTTCCTGGAGTATTTGCAGGTGGTGACTGCGGTAATGACAAGATTTCGATTGCAATTGAAGCTATTGCTGATGCAAAGAAGGCAAGTGGAATAATAGATGCTTATTTAAACGGAGAAGCTGTGAAGTATGAAAAACCTTTTGTAGTAGAAAGAAATGACATTACAGAAAAAACCTTTGAAGACAGAGAAAGGGAATGCAGACCAACAATGGAACAGTTATCCGCAGAAGAAAGAAAAGATAACTTTACAGAAGTGGTATTTGGGTATGATGAAGAAGATGCCATGGAGGAAGCTTCTCGTTGTCTGGAATGTGGATGTCATGACTATTTCGAATGTAAATTAATTGATTATGCAAATCAGTATTCTGTGAAACCGGATAGATTTGCAGGAGATAAGAACAAAATTGAATTTGAGGATGATCATCCGTTCATTATTCGTGATCCAAACAAGTGCATCCTTGGCGGACTTTGCGTAAGAGTTTGTGATGAAGTAATGGGAATTGGTGCATTAGGCCTTGTTAACAGAGGCTTTGATACTGTTGTTAAACCATCACTTGAAAATCCTTTAGTAAAATCAGGTTGTGTATCTTGTGGTCAGTGTGTAAGCGTTTGTCCTACAGGAGCAATTCAAGAAAGACTTTCAGTTGCAAAGGAAGTTCCATTGGAAACTGAAGTTACAGAAACAACTTGTTCATATTGTTCAGTTGGATGCAGTATGTTATTAGAATCCTATGGAGATATGCTAATCAAGGCAAACCCTGATAAGGAAGGATTTGTAAATGCAGGCTTAATGTGTGGTAAAGGTAAGTGGGGATTTGACTGTTCAGTACTTGAAGATAAATTAGTTGACCCTATGATTAAATATGATGATGAATTCATAGATACAGATTATCATGAAGCATTGGTGCTTGTTGCCAAGAAAGCACAGACAATAGCTGCAAAATATGGAAAGGATTCTGTTGCAGTATCTATTTCTGACAGATATACAAATGAAGAAGCCTACGCAATTAAGAAAATGGCAAAAGTCATCGGTGCAAAAACTCTTTGCTTTAACAATAGAGAAAGTGGCATTGCACCTGTTCTTGGTTTTGATGCTTCTCCAAATACTATTGATGAGCTTCTTTCAACAAATGTAATTATTACATTTGGATTCATTGTAGTGGATAATCCTGTTATTCAGTTAAAAATGAAACAGGCAGCAGAAAATGGAGCTCAGGTTATAGTTATTAACCCTGTAGGCTATGAACAAAAGCATTTTGAATTTGCAAGAAATATTACTGTAGAAAATAGCGTTTCTGTGCTTAAAGAATTGGCAAAGGCACTATTGGATATGGGTAAGACTTCGAAGGCGGAAGATTTTGAAGCATTTGTAAAGAGTCTTGATGAAATAAAGGTTAGTGCTGAAATGGCTCAAGTAGCTGAAATTTATGCAAATGCCAAGAAAGCAATGATAGTATTCCAGCAGAATAACTTGTCAAAAGCAGCAGCGACTTTAGTAGCTGACATTGCATTGTTATCAGGACATATTGGAAATCCAAGAGATGGTATTCTTCAGGTAAAACCAAAGAATAATTCTCAAGGACTTATCGATATGGGAATTAAGAATGGTGCTTGTGCAATGGAAGGAGTTAAAGCACTTCTCTGCTTCGGAGAGGATCCGGATGTTGATTTAAGCAATTTGGAATTCTTAATGGTATCTGATACTCACATGACAAAGACTGCAGAAAAGGCAGATGTGATTCTTCCTGGAACTGGCTTTGCCAGTGTAGAGGGAACCTATACAAATACAGAAAGAAGATTGATGCCAGTTGAAGCAGCGATTGAAGAAGAAGTGACCTTCAATAACTGGGAGCTTGCAGCAGAAATCGCACATGTATTTGAAGTAGAGTTTGATTATGATGATACTTTTGATATTTCCTTGGAAATGGATGATAGTTTGCCGAGATATAAATATGCGGAGATCGGTGAGATATTAGATGGAGTTTTATCACCAATAGATCCTAAGTTTGTAGTAGTTGATGAAACTAAATGTACTTGTGGATGTGGCGGAAAAATGGTAAATCCTCTAAGATGCACTGACAATTTAATGAATGTTATTGCAGAACGTTTACCGAAGCCCGTTTAATGGTTACTTTAAAAAATTTTATAAAATAATTTAAAACTGAATTAAAACATAAAAAATGGTCCTGAATTAAATACTTCAGGACCTTTTTTAAAATTAAAAATAGATTATTTACATTCAAATTTTGCAGGTCTTTTTTCAAGGAAAGCAGTCATTCCTTCTGTTTTATCCGAAGAACTGAATGGTGCAGTAAATGTTTCAATTTCAAAAGCACTAGCGGTTTTCATATCCATATTAAAACCATTGTTTACTGCAACTTTTGCGGCTGCGATTGCAAGAGGAGCCTTGCTCATAATTGTATTTGCAATCTGTTCGGCAGTAGCAATTAACTCTTCAGGAGCAGAAACCTTTTCAACTAAACCGATTCTGTAGGCTTCTTGTGCATTAATCATTTCTGCAGTCATAATTAAATATTTACCCTTAGCTTTTCCAACCAATCTTGGAAGTCTTTGAGTACCTCCAAAACCAGGGATGATTCCAAGGCTTACTTCAGGCTGACCAAATTTAGCTTTTTCGGAAGCAACTATGAAGTCACAAGCCATAGCAAGTTCACATCCACCACCAAGAGCAAATCCATTAACGGCAGCTATTACAGGTTTTTCCACGGATTCAATTAGGTTCATTACATTATGACCTTTGATCATCATGGCTCTACCCTCTATGGCATTCATGGAGTTCATCTGAGCAATGTCAGCACCGGCAACAAATGCTTTTCCCTCACCAGTCAATATTACCACTCTGACTGCAGCATCTTGAGATACTGCAGTAAAAGCAGCATGAAGTTCATCAAGAACGTCATTGTTCAGAGCATTCATAGCCTGAGGTCTGTTGATTGTGATGTAAGCAATACCATTTTTTACTTCATAAAGAATATTTTCGTACATAATTGAAATTCCTTTCCTTCGTTAGATTATTTTAGAATTACAATTACATAATAACACTTTAGAAATGGGAATACAACCGCAAAAGAGAAAATTGTTAGTAAATTAACAATATGTTAGCTTTTACAAAATTATAGCGTTAGTCATTGAATAATAGTGTAATTTATTATAGAATAAATATGTTATATGTAAAATTGAAATATTAACAGCAGTTATATTTTTGTTAGAGGAGACATAGCAGTGGAAATGAAAAACAAAATACTAATAGTTGATGATAATCAAATTAACAGAATAGTTTTAACAGAAATTTTCAAGGACGAGTTTGAAATATTGGAAGCTGAGAATGGGTCTATTGCAATAGATATTATTCGAAGAAAGAAAAATGATATAAACCTGATTGTTCTAGATATTGTTATGCCTGGTAAAAATGGGTTTCAGGTTTTGGAAGAACTTAAACTTGATTTGGAGTTAATTAATATTCCAGTAGTAGCTGTTTCTACAATTGACGACACTAGTAATGAAACAAGAGCGTTGGACATGGGAGCCATTGATATTATTACCCAGCCTTTTGATCCTAAAATTGTTAAGCAAAGAATTAAAAATCTTTTGCAATTATCTCAAACTGGCAAAATTAAGGCTGAAAATGAAGCTCTAAAAAAGCAAGCTGAGATTCTGAAAAATCTTAGAGAACAGGAAAAGAAAACTCTGGAAGCTACTTTAGAGTTAAAATATAGAGCACAGCATGCTTCACTTACAGGTATATATAACCGACAAAAATTTAATGAGGTTACGGAAGAATTAATAAAGGACAACCCATTTCTGACAGAAATCAGTGAAGAAAAATTGATGTTGAATTCTTTAATACATAATTTACCAACAGGACTTATAATTTATAAAGTGAATGAAAAAGTTAAACCTTTATTTATTAGTGATCATTCGTATTCCATCTTTGGAATTGATTCCGTAGAATATTCCAATATGGTTGAAGAGGGTTTTCAAACAGATTTCATATATAATAAAATTTTGGAAAAAGTCACTAATTATGAAATAGTAGAAACTGAAGAAAGCTTTGAAACTGTTTTTTCTATGATTAAAGCTGATGGTAAACTAATTTGGATCAGAGCCATTGGTAAATTTAAAAATCAGCGTGATGGAAAGAAACTGTGTTATATGTTGCTTGTTGATACTACTAATACCATGGAAAGGATAAATATAAAGGAAAGAGAAAATGACCTGTTTAGAACTTTAATTGAAGATACTCAGACACTTATTTTTGATTATGATGTTAGCAAAGACTTAATTTATTTTACAATCAAAGTGTCTAATGAAACTAATATTGATAAAAAAATTGAAAATTATATGCAGAATTTTTATTCTAATTCTTTTATACATAAGGATTTTATGGAAGAGTATAAAATAAGGTTCATTTATGCTCTTCATGATTCTGTAAGCGAATCAAATGTATATTTGGCAGATTATCTTGGAACGGGATATAGGTGGTATAAAGAAAATTACAAGAGCTTATGTGACGAATCTGGGAAAATTTATAGAATTGTTGGAAGTGCATATGATATAACTGCAGAAAAAGAAGTAAAAGCTGAGTTAATTATAAAAGCAGAAATAGATGGAATTAGCGGACTTTATAATAGGATTACTGTGGAAAAACGTATTGATGATACATTGAAATCAGATGGTTACAAAATTTTTAGAGGAGATAAGTCAAAGAGAGCTTTTATTGTTTTTGATATTGACAATTTGAAAGAGGTTAATGATATTGAAGGACATTTTGTGGGGGATACTATAATTAAGGAATTTTCAGGAATTTTAAAGGACACTTTTAGTGAAGATGCTATAGTTGGAAGATCCGGAGGCGATGAATTCATTGTCTTAGTTAATCTTACTGAAGATAGTGACTGTATAGATAAATACATGGAGGAAGTGCATCTAAAATTAGAAAATATTTCATGCAAAATGAATTTTGAAAATCCTGTTACGGCTAGTGCGGGAATTGTATTTGCTCCAATGTACGGAAAGAAATTCAATGTGTTATATTCAAAGGCAGATAAGGCATTATTTCAGGCAAAGAATAACGGTAAAGGTAAATATAGTATATATAATAAGTAAGAAGATAATAATATTAATTTCAATCCTTTGATAAAACAATTAATAATATACCATTTTCTACAGAGATGTGAGCGTAATCATTCGTAAATTCATTGCTTACACCAATGGGATATTGGTTAGTCAAGGTGGCGTTTTCTAAAGGATAGAGAACGCCACTTATTGTTACTCCAGTACATTTTTCACTATACGACAACAAGGAAATCTTATATTGTGGTTCGTTTCTGATTGATGTTTTGCCATTGGATAGAATTGACACCGAATTTTTTCCGCTTTTTATTGTAATTGGAATGTTATTTTTTGATACCTTTGCCAATGTCTGAAGATTTGCTAGAGTATGATCCAACCGACCACCTAAGCCACCTAGAATTAATATTTCATCAGCTCCGGCAGTTAACGCATAGTCAACGCACACACCGGTATCAGTGTCATCTTTCATTACTGGTAAAGTAATGGTTTCTATTGATTCGGGTAAAGAAATTTTAAGGGAGTCAAAGTCTCCAATAATTAAATCTGGAGTAATGTGAGCATTTTTTGCAATTGCAAAGCCACCATCCGCACAAATAATAAAATCATTCTTTTCTTTTGAATATATATTCAAAAGAGAACCTTCCAAATATGAAGTAATAATAACAAATCTTTTTGACAATTTTGACCTCCTAATGAAATATAATATATATGGCATTATATCAAAAATGTGGGTCAAACACAATCGGGCATATTAACAATTTTTTAATTATCAGCTTGAATTTTGTTGAATTAGTGTATATAATGTAGCCTATATGATATTTTTAATGGAGAAGGAGAAAGAATGAATAATAATATTGTTGTTGAAACCTCAAGTGGAATAAGAGCATTGGCAAGAGAGGCTCTTAGAGGTAATTGGAAAAATGCAGTTTTAGCAACCTTGCTATATATGTTTGCAATGACAGCACCTATGGAAATATTAAATGCATTTTTAGGAACAAATAATCTAATTGCTTCATTGTATTGTTTCCTTGTAACAGGAGCATTTACTCTTGGATATACACAGTACTGCTTAACGTTGTTCAGAAGAGGAAATCCTGAGATGACACAGGTTTTCTATGGCTTTGAGAAATTTTTTAAAGCATTGGGATTATTATTCATGGTAGGTCTTTTTATTGTCCTATGGGCACTGTTGCTAATTATTCCGGGAATTATTGCGGCATTTAGGTACAGTCAGGCTTTTGTAGTCCTCGCAGAAAATCCTGAAAAGGGTATATTTGATTGCATCAATGAAAGCAAGAAAATAATGAATGGAAACAAACTGAAATTATTCTGTTTGGAATTTAGCTTTATTGGATGGACATTGCTTTGTATGTTACCTATAATGATAGGTTCCTCAATTGTTGGAATTATGATGTTCATAAATACTGGCGGAACACAAAATATGTTCTTACTGTCAATGATTATTTATGTATTATCTATAGGATATTTATGGCTTACTCCTTATCTTACTGTGTCGACTATTGCTTTTTATGATTTGGCAACAGGCAAATTAAAACCAGGAGTTATTGAGGTAGAGGCTACAGTTCAAACATATGTAGATGAAAACCCAGTAGAAAATGAAAATGCATCAGATCAGATGACATATGATAATGCCACCAAAGAAACAAAAGTACAAACCGAAATCAGAGATTTTGAAATAATAGAACCTGAAATTATCAATAAAAGCGGTGACAATGTTGAAGAAAAAAATTAGAAAATAATGATAGCAAAAGGCTGTTTATGAAAATAAGCAGTCTTTTTTTGGTGCGCTCAGTATGGGTGCAATCTAATATGTGAAAGTCCTGAGTGTGGATTAGTTGCTAACGTATCCATAAAAGCTTTTTCGAGTTAAAGCGGAAAAACAAAATGTAACTAAAAGTGACATTTTTCAAAAAATATGAGTTGACACGTTACATTTTGTAGAGTATTATAATTGAAACAATAACTTTTTCTAAGTTAATATTTATTAAGAAAAAGTATAAAGAAACGCAAAATAAAAAGATATTCCTCTTTAAAAGAGGTGTATCAATAAAGGATGGAGGAAAAAAATGAAAAAATTATTGGTTACAGTACTAGTACTATCATTACTTGCTGCTACATTTGTAGGCTGTGGCGGAAATGATTCAGGTGATACTCCTGCTGAGGGTACGCAAAGAGACAAAATTGTTTATGCTCTATGGAATTCACCATCAGGCGTATTTCAGCCTCTTATTGTTGATGATGAATACAATAAGGCAGTAATTGAATTTGTCTTTGAGACACTTCTTGACTATGATGATGAAATGAATCTTGTTCCTAAGCTTGCAAAAAGTTATGAAGTTTCTGAGGATGGATTGGTACTTACTTTCCATTTAAACGAAGGTATTAAATGGCATGATGGCGAGCCATTTACGGCAAATGATGTTGCATTTACATTTAATGCATTGGCACAAAAGGATTACACAGGTCCACGTTACAGTGATGTTGAGCGTCTTGTAGGAGCTAAAGAATGTCACGAGGGCAAAACTGATAAAGTAGAAGGAATAAAAGTAATTGATGAATATACTATTTCTTTTGAATTTGAAGAATGTTATCCTCCTGGACTAGCAAAAATAGGAGCAGATAGAGCCATTATTCCTGAGCATCTTTGGAAGGATGTACCTGTAGGAGATTGGGCAAATGCTACAGAATTAATGAATGCTCCGGTTGGTTGTGGAGCATACAAGCTTACAAAATTTGAACCAGGACAATATGTTGAGCTTACAGCGAATGAAGAATATTTTGAAGGTACACCTGCTACAAAAAATGTAATATTCAAAGTTTCCAATCAGGAAACAGTTGTTGCGGAACTTGTAAATGGTGAAATTGACATAGCAGATATTTCATCTCTAAAAGCTCAAGACCTTGCAACTCTTGAAGAAAACGGCATAAAAATTGCAGATTATCCAGGAATTACAGTACAGTATATGGGTATGAACTTGCGTGAGCCTATTTTCCAAGATAAAAATGTTCGCCAAGCCATTACATATGCTATAGACAGAAAGGTTATGGTTGACAAATTACTTGAAGGTCACGGAACACTTATTAATGCACCTATGCTACCTACATTGTGGGCATATCCAAAGGATGATTCACTTAATGAATATAATTTAGATATTGATAAAGCTAAAGATCTTCTTGCTGAGTCCGGTTGGGAAGATAGAAATAATGATGGTATTGTAGAGGATGAATCCGGAAAACCATTTTCTGTAACACTTTCCTATCCAATAGGAAATAAGATTCGTGAAATGTCAGCACCTATTATTCAAGCAAATCTTAAAGAGATAGGAATAGATGTTAAACTTGAAACAATGGAATTTGCTGCACTTCTCGATAAGGTAATGGCAAATCATGAATTTGATATGTATTTAATGGGTAGTTCACTTGATACCGATCCAGATCCAAAACCTATTTGGCATTCTGATGCAGCTTCTGATGAAAAAGGAAATTCTGCATGGAATATTGTAGGATTTAGATATCCAGAAGCAGATAAATATATGATGGATGCACTTGCTACGACAGATATGCAAACACGTGCTGAATTATACAAAAAATTTGCAATATTGGTAAATGAAGAAGCACCACAAGTATTCCTTTATTGCCCTGATATTATGAAAGCTTACAACCCAAAATTACAAAATTATGAACCATCTACTTTCCATGACTATAATGATTTTACTAAATGGGTAATTGTGGACTAAAAATTTATTTACCATTATTACTATATCACGAGAGAAGCGTATAGCTTCTCTCGTGGTTAAAAATGGAGGAAATATGAAAAAATATCTGATTAAAAGATTAGTGCAATCTGTTTTTATATTATTTTGCGTTACAGTAATCATATTTATTTTTATTAATCTAGCACCGGGAGATCCTTATACACAACGTTTGGATCCATCGGTTTCTGCAGAATTGCGTGAAGAACTTTTACAGAAAATGGGGTATTATGACCCTCTTCAAATTAAATATGCAAAATGGATAGGTGGCGTGGCTCATGGAGATTTTGGATATTCAATAACATATAAAAAACCTGTGTGGGATGTAATTATGGAAAGACTACCAAACACGTTGCTACTTGGTTTTTGTGCTATTGCACTTAGTACAGCCATTGCAATTCCGGCTGGCATGCTTTCTGCAACAAAGAGGAACACTATTTTTGACTATCTTGCTACTATAGTGTCTTTTATTGGAATATCTATCCCTGCATTTTTCTTTGGATT
>CAZWCK010000042.1:0-11154 GCA_964632625.1 uncultured Oscillospiraceae bacterium | reverse complement strand
AGTAGTATCCGAAGTTCCTGAGAACAAGCCTTTGTTGTAAGCATAAGCCACACTTCCATAGCACCATGAATTCTCAGCTACATCAGCAAACGGAAATTTTACAATCAAATACTGTGATAGGTGATCCGTTGTAAATTCTACTTTTCCATTGCTGTAGACCCCATTTTTAGGTTCTATCCTACCGTCATCCTTGATAAACCAAACGGTTATGTTTTCAGCATTTTCACCTGGTTTGAGGGTATATGGTATAGACACTTGAAGTTTGCCATTACCAAAATTGCTGATTTTATAACCATTAACATAGATGTTTACATCTACTACCACTGCTGTACTTGCTTGTGCTCCCAGCAAGGCTTTATGCTCATCCGAAAGCTTTGCGTTATTTATGCTCTCGACAGAAATTTCCATATCCCCTTTGCCCTCGACAGCCGCCAAAACTTCTTTATCAAATTTAACAGTTCCAGCTGGAAGTTCCAGTTCAAGAGCTGTAAATCCGGAGGAATCCTTCAATGCGGAAACAAGCTCGGATGGAATCAAGACCTTATCAACCTTTAAATCGGATACATCAATTTTTATGGTACCGGCAGCATCTGCAGCTGATTTAATAGCTTTGAGTTGAGCATCGGTAACTGAGATTTTAGCTGTAGTGCCGCTCACGCTGACCGATAGATTCACGCTGCCCTCTTTAAACGAGAGGACTACGGTCAATGTGCTACTTCCGCCACCCCCGCCGCCGGGGCTTCCTACCGTGCTTGCCACTCTGACAAAAATTAGTTGCCTTCCGGCTACGGCTCCCGTCAAGACAGCTGGTGTGGCGTCCTCATTTGATACACCCATGGCTCCGCCTGCAGGCACAATGCTCCAGTAGGTATAACCGTATCCGCTATCCGCACCCTTGACCGATTTTATTTCCGTTCCACCAGGCATCCCCGGCAGCGAAACAACCTGCTCCTGGGTTTTAGCCGATGTTGTATCCACCACACAGAAGGGAGCAACAGTACCATTTGTTATCAGCTTGCTGGAGCTGTCTACCGTCAGCTTGCCGCCGATAATATAAATACCGTAATCGCAGTTTGCCGTCAGTGTGGAACCGCCGGTGACATTGACACCGCCCCCCGAGGTTTTAATGCCCATAGAACCGGCACCCTCCGCATCGACATTCAGAAATGCACCGTTTCCTACATTTGAAGCCTCCGGCAAGGTAACGCTTTTGCTGGCTGTCAGTGACCGCTCATGGATATACAACGGCCTTGTTTATCCTCCAGCTTTTGGCGAACAACTGAATTTAAACACCACTCGGGGAATTCGAATAGGTCTTTCGCTGATTCTAGTCACGGTGACACTGGTCCTTTCTATTTTCAGCTTTTATCTTGCCATCCATACCCGCCGAAGGAACAATATTTGGTTCTTTTTCTTGCTATGCTTGGCAACCGCTGTGTTTACTTCCTATTCTGTGATGCATAGTATCCTGCCACTTCCAATCCAGCCCTGGTATTCCATAGAACTGGTCAGTGGGTATCTGGTGACGTTACTCGTCATCCTTCTCCACAATTGCATTTGCGATACGAAAAGATATTCTCAGATTATCAGCGGTGCTTTAGCAGGAATTGTCTGTATACTGGCTCTACTTTACGGATTGTTTGCTTCGCGACTGACACTTCCGATAATGCTTGCCTTTTCCAATCTGGTTTTCGGCTTCAAAGTGCTTACCGCCGTTTATCTTCTTCTTACTGCCGTGATGGCGGTAAGACAAAATATAGAAAAAGCAGTGATACTACTCTATGCGGATATTGTGTATGCCTGCGCTTTTATCTGGGATCGTCTCTTGCCAAACTACGAGCCTGTCTTTAGCGGCTGGTTTCAGGAATGGGGCAGCTTAAGTCTGATAATCGCAACAGGCGTGGTGCTCTGGTACGATGTAGCCATGGGTTACCGACACAGCCTTGTCTACGCCGAAGAACAACGGCAGATGAAACGCCAGCTTACTATGCAAGTGGAGCATCTGCGACAGATAAACCAGAAGGTAGAGGAAAGCGCTAAGCTACGACATGACTTCCGCCACCATCTTCGCACTCTGATGGCGCTTTCCGCTCAAGGACGCAATGAAGAACTTGAAAACTATATCCGCGGTATCACAGAAATCAATGACGGCACTCGACTAGGTCGTCTGACCGACAACATTGAGTTGGATGCACTAGTGCAGTATTACAGCAATCTTGCACGGTCCGTCGGTATCCATTTCAGGTCAAGACTTTTACTTCCTGCAATTCTGAATTTCCCTATTGTTGACCTGTGTGGGTTGTTGGGGAACCTGCTGGAAAATGCGGTAGAAGCGTGCCAACGCCAGCAGACTGGGGATAAGACAATTTTCATCGCTGGACGAGCACAGGATGGACAGCTTGAATTTGTTGTAGACAACAGCTTTGACGGGGAGCTTAGAATCAGAGGGAAAAAATACTTATCATCCAAACGAAACGGTTTCGGCCTTGGCATTTCCTCTGTTTTGGAAACCGTGGAACGGTATGGCGGCGTAATTAATTTGTATGTCGATAAAAAAGGCTTCCACGCAGAAGTTTCCTTGCCGCTTAATATAGAACAAAAAGGTCCTTCACCGGTATAGGCGCGCATGGAGTCTTTGCCATTTTCTTTGAAAAGTATTAGCACAACAAAACCCGCTTCCATTGGTATTTAAATGGTTGCGAGTTCTTGTTTTGTTTAACTGTTGTATTTACTTTTAGAATTAACCTACCTAAAAAAATAAGAAATGTTAGTTTTTTAAACTTTTACTATACTATTTATTCAAATTGTATAGAACATGCACAACATCAGCTCTGTTCAAATCAGGGAATGCCGTTCTCCCCTCATTTATATATCCCATTTGTACTGCTGTCATATCTGAAGTCAGATACTCACAATTTATACCCTTCGTCCTAAGTATTACGGTACAAAAGTCTAGCTTGCTCGCCTGATTCAGAGAGCCATAAAGCCCATTTCCTATGCCTTTTACCATGCCCTTTGTAACGCAATAGCCCACATATGGCTTTGCCCAGTCAGGCACATCAGTAAACTCACATTTTGCTGCATATAGCTCCTTGTTTTGCTCCACTTCTGTATTTCCGCCAACGGCTCTTGTTAGAACCGCTGCCATTTCTGCTCTCGTCAAACCATCCTCGAGTCTGAAGCCGCGACTATCTCCCATAAACAATCCTGCATTTTTCAAAACCCCTGCCTCATACAGCTGGTCATTCCTATATATAGTATGATACATGTTATCACCAATTTTTTCTTCCATAGGCTCAATAACATGCTTTCCGTCTCTGTAGAATTCCTCCTCGCTAAGCAATAACCATTCTTCATTTTCCCTACCGCCTACAGGATCATTCCAAGTAACGTCACAATAATACCACTTGCCATCTATTTTCACTTTGCTCCACGCATGGTTGCCAGTTTCTTCACGGTTTTTGCCAATCCCATGTATAGTCAAAGTAGTTATTCCAAGCTCATCAAGAATTTGCTTAAAGGCTGCACAATACCCCTCACAGATAGCTTCTCCATATATCAATACCCCGGAAGCTGACCACAATTTCATGTCTTCCTTATTTTCAGGATTTCCATCTTTATATACAGTTTTTTCTGTAACATATTTGTTAGCAAGCCTTACCTGCTCCTTAGGATCACTTGTTTTTGTTGCTATGCTTCGAGCAATCGTTTCTGCCTCTTGCCTTGCTTTTGCTACGTCTTCCGCTTCATTAATAGTCATTAGATAATAGAAATCAAAATATGTGGATTGTCCAGAGGAATTTCTTATAGTGCTGCCTGTTCCTCCTACCCCGTCCGTATAATATGTCTTGTATCTAAAAACATATTCAAACAGTTTTGAAGTACTTTGTTTTCCGTCAAAAGAATCTAATTCTATCTGACTAAACTTGTCAGAACCCTTAGTAACTTTCTTTCCCACTACTTTTTTTGCTTTTATTTTTACATTTAACCGGCCTGTATCATCATATATACTGGCATTGTCAATGTTCTGTTCAACGTAATTGTAAATCTCAACCCCAGCCCTAACATACTCAAGGTTTGGATTTGATTCATTTATTGCAAATACTGGTGAAAGATTCAAGCCAAATATTAACGAAATAATTAATGATGTAGTTAAAATTCTTTTAGGGACTTTTGCTTTTTTCTGAATTAACATATTAGCTCCTTTCATTTGCGTTTGTTGCGTATTCAATTGATATCAGAGTTATTTTTTATTTAATTAGTCCATATTTACCTTATATGAGGATGGATTTTCTTCAGATACAAATTTATTATTTCTGTAAATATTGCATCATACAAAAACAACATCAGCAATGCTCCTATATAGAGTAATGGAGTTGCCAACTCCGGTAAATTAATATTTGCAAAAAAAAGTTCCTTTGAGAAAAAGTATGCTACAGTAAACATTCCCATAAACACCACTGCTTTTGCTAATATTTGCATCACAGGGCTATTTAATTTTTCTATGTAATACTTAATTATTCCGTATATTCCAAAAAACATAATATATGGAATTACTGCCAGTTTATTTGGTAAAAGAAAAAATGCCAAAAGTGACACTACTATATAAAGTGCAAACCCGCCTTTTCCCTTCATTTCTATTATCATAAACGCCGGTAATACAGAGGCAAGCGCATAAAAAGTCAGCTCTACTCCGGGAATTATCTGTGCCCCAAGCAAAAGCATTAATGAGAAGGCGCTAAGAATAGCGCCCAATGTTATTTTATTAATATTTGCTCTTTGAAGTCCTCTATTATTCATTATTTCTCACCATCAATTAAATGCAGTCGCACAACAAATCTGTACACATATAACACTGTAACATCCTACACATCGCATCTTGATTGGAATTGTATCCTCTACCGTATGCAGTATTTCTATACATTCCCCCCTGTTGCATCATACTCGACAAAGCTCTTTTATATTCGAAATTATTTGGTTCCATGTTAATAGCCTGCTGCACCATAGATACTGCATCATCATGCCAACCCTTTTGATGTGAAATTACCCCTTTAAGAAAAAACCACTCCGCATTTCTATTCTGAGAATTATTAAGAATAGTTTCTGCTGCTTGAACATTGCCCATTTCTATATACCTTCTGACTTCATCAAAATTGTATATACCTGACTGACTACCGGAATTATAGCCTGACGAGGTATTATTCGCATTTCCGTATTTACTGCCGCCATAGCTGCTGCTAGAAGAGCCATAGCCTGCACCCCCTCCATTATTTGTAAGATAATCATAGGCTTCATTTACTTCCTTCAACTTCTCCTGTGCCAAGTCTGCAAGAGGATTATTCTGATATTTATCCGGATGATATTTTTTCACTAAAGACTTATATGCCTCTTTTATTTCACCTGCTGTTGCATTTCTTCCAATTCCCAATACTTCATATGGATCTCTCATTATCTGTGTCCTTTGTTCCTTTCTTATTCAATAGTTGCTCAGTCTTCCTTAATAAACCAAAATATATTATGTTTTCTACTATTCCTTGATTCTTTTTTATTTCTAATAAGTCACATGCTTTGCTACATTCAGACAACGCACTCATAAGGCTGAATTCAACCCTATCCTTTATTCGCTCGCAAAATTCGCCTATACTTTCTTCATTATAATCAAACCTATATATCAGAGGATTATATGAACCCTTCTCTATATCTTTTTCTATATCATCCCAAGCATCTGCAAGATATATCCACTTTCCGATTGACTTTCCCAATTGAAAAAGTGCTTTTAGGCTGTGTTCTAAATGAGTTGTTTTTTTATCTGAGTTTCCGGTATCTAAGTTCTGGGTGTCTAATTTTCCGGTATCTAAGTTCTGGGTGTCTAATTTTCCGGTATCTAACATTTCAGTATCTAAATTCCCGACATCTAACATTCCGGTAAAAATATTTCCCATTATAACAGCAAATGTTTCTCCTGTCTTGTCAATGCTTTTGCACCGCTCACGTTCCAACCTCTTCAAGTTTTCCAATTGCGTTTCAATGGCTTGACACATTTTAGCATATTTCTGTCTTAGTTTTTTGTAGTTATGATGAAATATGCTGCTTGACACCCTTGCCTTAAGAGAGCCCTCATCCTCCACATCATCTATCAAATTATAATACACCAGTATTAACATCATATCTCCGGCATAATCTATATACTTATTGTTTCTTACTATATTTTTCTTCTTAATTGGATGTATAAGACAATGTTCGGGTTGAATTTGATCATTCTCTTCATCCAAGGATGCCAAAAGCAGGGCTAAAAATGCAAAGTCATAGCTAAGCGTAAATCTGGAAATTTGTCCATATCTTGCTCCTACGGATTTGCAAAGCCCACAGTAATATCCACTATATACTTCAAACTCTCGCATTTTAAGTTCTGCCTTCTCAGCCATTACATATCCTAGCATATATGTTCCTTTTTATTCATAAATAACCAATTACTCAAATATACATAGTATTTGTTAATTATATATTTCTTTGTAACAAACTGCAAGAAGGATTTTGTGCTACAGGTTTTGTGTACAGATTTTGTGCTACTGAATCGGTGGTTATCCTAATTTGCCTACTTTTCAGCCTCCCACGTATAAATTTAAGGTCATTTTTATACGTGTGAGAGCATTTAACATAAGAATTAGTATAATTTGAAACTAAATAAAGAAAAAATGAGCGCAAAACACACCAAATATTAAATTTCGGGGTAAAGTTTATACGTGAGCAAGTAATAATTATTAGATTTAGGATAAATACCCACGTACGTTAGAGTTATCTTGATTATTATTGTTTTTTAACCGTTCTATTTCACTGTAACATCACCACTAATTCAGCATATGTAACATCCTCACTAATTCCGCACTATTGACAATCTACATGATTTCATTTATTATGTACCTATTAACAATTGCTGATTTACACGGTTTTTATTGCTGTGTCGTATGAAAAAATTCAAAATGGAGGTATTATTATGAGATCTTTAACTAAAGCCACTTTGATTGTTGCAATAGTAACAACTTGTCTTGGTGCTGCAACTATTGCTCTTAGTGCCGTAAGATTAGGTTTTGACAGATAATAGAAAAATCAAAAAATAAGTGCTATGCAATTGAATGCCTACCATTTTTTATATTCTTATTTTATATTTAATAATCTAAAAAGAAAGAAGTGAATGTAAATGGGCAGATTACTTATCAAAATGTTTATAAAGGATTATGAAAATATTAAAGACCCTGTAGTTCGTGAAAAATACGGGAAGCTTGCAGGCTTGGTAGGAATATTATCAAATGCATTTCTTTGCACCATTAAAATATTTACAGGTATCTTGGTGAATAGTATAGCAATTTTAGCCGATGGTATTAACAACTTGTCTGATGCTTCCTCATCAATTATTACTCTGATAGGCTTCAAGCTAGCCAGCATGCCTGAGGATGAAGAACATCCTTATGGACATGCGAGAATAGAGTATCTAACCGGACTTTTAGTTTCTGTAATTATAATAATTCTTGGCATAGAATTGCTGAAAACCTCTATTGAAAAAATTATGCATCCACTTCCTTTAGAGTTTAACAGCATTATTGTTGTAATACTGCTAGTAGCGATTGGGGTCAAAGTATGGCAGGCCTTTTTTAACATCAGCTTAGGAAAGAGAATTAATTCCATAACTTTGATTGCCACAGGAACAGATAGCAGAAATGATGTAATTACAACAACAGTTGTTCTCCTTGGAATAATAATAGGAAAATTGACGGGTTTTCAGCTTGATGGCATCTTAGGATGTGTTGTTGCCTTGTTTATTATATGGTCAGGAATTCAATTAATAAGAGATACTTCCAGTCCTCTGCTTGGGGAAGCTCCATCTCCTGAGCTTGTGCAGTCAATTTGTCATTATGCAGAGGCCTACCCTCATATTTTGGGCATGCATGACTTAGTAGTTCACGACTATGGTCCTGGCAGAATATTCGCCTCTTTTCATGCAGAGGTAGATGCTGATGGTGACCTTATGGCAAGCCATGACACTATTGATAATTTAGAAAATCTTATTAGCGAAGAGCTGAATATACATATTGTTATTCACATGGATCCTATTAAGGTAAATGACCCTACCACAAATTATTTATATTCTTACATCAAAGAAATAATTGAAAGCTTGGACGGTGTTAATGGAATGCATGACCTAAGAATAGTTCCCGGTCCAACTCATACTAATGTTATCTTTGATTTGGTAATAGGAATGGACTGCAAAATGTCTCAATCTATGATACACGATATTATTGAAGAAAATGTGAGGAAACTTGATGTAAAATATTGTGTTGTAATTACCTTCGACAAGGGCTATACAAAAATTGACTAATATCAACTTTTTTTTATACTGATCATATCCTTCTCGATAGACTATTTGCATAGGCACTTCTATGACGATGGCACTGCATATTCAGAAATAGCATTTTTACTCATTGAAATTGATTTTGTAAATGTAAAAATAAAGGAGGGCAAATAGGTGATTAAGAAATCAACGCAAATATTAACATTCTCTTCCTTGTTGGTGATGTTCCTTTTATATTTTGTTAGTATATTGTCAAAAAATAACCTATGGGGAAATATATTATCCCCCGCAGTAGCCTTCTTATGTTCGTTATTGATTTTTATATCTGTAAAACAAATTGGAAATTATAAGTTTTATGTTATTTTTTTGTTTTTTACCACTTTGTTTTGGGGAATTGCGGATTTTTTATGGCTTATCTATGATAATATCCTTTTTATAGATCCTGCGAACAATTATCTTATCAATATACTTTACGTATTTCCAAATTTATTTTTTGTTTTATTGTTAACGCATTATATTTTTAAGAACTTTAATCAATGGTACTTATATCAAATTATCATTGATATGTTTACAGTTTCATTAACATGTATGCTTTTGATTTGGTCTTTAATATTTTCAAAAACAGGAATTCAATTTAATTTTGACTTTGATTATATTCTTATTATGATTTATATATTTTTAGGTTTTATTGCTTTAACTGAAATTGGTTTGATTTTTCTTTCGAAAGGTTTTAAAAATACCTCCAAAAGTGAAGCTTTTACACTTCTAGGAATTATACTATACGCTTTAACTGATTATTACTATGCCTATCTTTGTCTGATAGCATCTTATGAACCGAATACAATAATTGATGTTTTTTATATGCTGTGTAATGTGTTTTTTGCCATAAGCGCTATCTATGAAGCAATGCATCCAACTGAAATTGAAATTACAAATACAAATGAGCTGCCAGAAAACTTAAGAAAGCCAAAAAAATCAGTGTTTTTATTTATAATTGTATTTTATCTTTTATACTTGATTGATATTTTCAGTTTACATACATTCATAAATTCTATTTTCATTTGCGTTTTATATTGGGTCTTAACAACAGCTGTACGAGCAAACATGCTTGATAAGCTCCTACTGCAAACAGAAAAGAAAATGAACGAACACCTTGAAGAACTGGTCGCTGTAAGAACCAAAGAGCTGAATCTTGCAAATCAACATTTGGAGGAAACCTCAAATAGAGATGCTTTAACCGGATTATATAATCGAAGATATCTTATCAAATATCTTGATTTATTACTTTCTTCTAACACCAATAAACCTTTTGCATTACTTTATATAGACGCTAACCGATTTAAATCGATAAATGATTCCTACGGTCATGAAATTGGTGATAAAGTGTTGCAGGCTTTGGGTTCGCGATTTTTAAAACACTGTATTACTAATTGTAGGGCATTTCGCATAGGCGGTGATGAATTTGCTGTAATAATAGAAAATGATACCGATAAATCATATATAAGTGCAGTTGCCGAAAAAATATTAGAAATACTACAAACCCCTATTTCTATTCCTCCATATAAATTTACTCTGACTGCAAGTATTGGAATTGCTCTATACCCTACAGATGCCAAGGATAAGGATATTCTTATGCGATATGCGGATATTGCCATGTACGAAGTCAAATCCAGCAATCATAAAAATAACTATTTGTTTTTTGATACAACACTCACTGAAAAAACAAATAGAAAACATGAAATTGAGTTTCTTTTGCAAAATGCAGATTATGATAAAGAACTTGTCCTATATTTTCAGCCACAATATAGTACAAAAACCAATTCACTAATCGGAATGGAGGCTTTAATTAGATGGATACATCCAGAAAAAGGATTTATTTTTCCTTCTGAATTTATACCGGTAGCCGAAGAAACCGGAATGATTCTTGATATAGGAGAATGGGTTGTTGATAAAGCTCTTTCTCAAATAAAAAAATGGAATCAGACGAATTCTCTTAATTTAAAAATGAGTATTAATATATCCCCTATACAAATTGAAAATACCGGTTTTGTAAACTGGTTTCGGGAAAAACTTCAAAATGAAAATATAGAGCCAGATTGGATTGATCTGGAAATAACTGAGAACTGCGCAATGAATTCCAATGTTTCAATTGTAAAAATATTTGATTTGCTGCATGAAATTGGTGTGAGTACTTCAATTGATGATTTTGGCACAGGGTATTCTTCTCTTAGCTATATCAAAAAATTTAATATTGACCGTCTTAAAATAGCAAAAGAACTTATTGATAATATCCATTATGATGAAAATGCTTTGCTTATTGTTCAGGTCATTATTATGATGTCAAAAGGAATGAAACTTAAAACCATTGCAGAAGGTGTTGAAGATATGAATCAGCTTAAAATACTAAAAGAGTTAGGATGCGATGAAATTCAAGGCTATATTTTGGGAAAACCTGTTTCAAGTGAGGAGTTTGAAAAGCAACATATAAACACTAAAATATTAAGTGTCCCATGTGAACAATTACCCGCTTTCGAAAATATATAATTGTCAGCGTGATACTTAAATTGGTAAGTGATAAATTCCAACTAATATGAGTTAAATTTTGAAATCGAGCCGTTGTATCTGCTTTATGCAACGGCTCTTTGTTTGTTATAGTCCCAATATAGTCAACAATCCGATTGATGTAAATGCTTTGCTATGGTAAAATGATAATGAAAGTTACGCTTGGTGAGTTAATTTATATAACCTCAATGATAGTGTAAAGTATCTATGAAAAAACGTGAGTAAATAAAAAGGCTCACAAATGA
>CAZWCK010000041.1:0-11513 GCA_964632625.1 uncultured Oscillospiraceae bacterium | reverse complement strand
CCTCTTGACAAAGAATTGAGCAAACAGGAAACCTATAATTTGATAAAGACAGCAGGCTGTAAGGCTGTGTTTTTTTCCTCTGCTTATGAGAAATATTTTAAGGATTTTGATATTCCATATAAATTTCAGACGGAATTGTATAGTGGAAATAATGGAAAAAAATTATGTGAAGGAGCAATAGCTTGGTCTGAACTTATAAACTCCGGTAAGAATCTTATGATGTATGGAAACCGAAAATTTACTGATTTTCAGATTGACCCATTAGAATTGAGAGTATTACTTTTTACTTCAGGTACAACAGGAAAGGCTAAGGCTGTAATGTTATGCCACAATAATCTTATTTCAAATATAAAGAGTACAAGCAGTATCGTAAAAGTAAATCCTGATGATAGAACTTTGTCAGTTCTTCCAATTCATCATACATTTGAATCTACTTTAGACATAATGACTATGTTATACAATGGAGGATCAATTGCTTTTTATGAAGGTTTAAAGTATGTAAGTAAGAATATTGCAGAAGCAAAATGCACTATACTTATAGGAGTACCTCTTATTTTCGAAGGAATGTATGGTAAAATTTGGAAACAGGCGGAAAAATCAAGAAAAGTAAAAGCCTTAAAGACAGCTATAAGATTGAATAAAACTTTGAAAAATATAGGAATTGATGCTAGACATAAATTGTTTAAAACCGTTTATGATGCCTTCGGAGGAAGGCTAAGACTGCTAGTTTGCGGTGCGGCTGCAATAAACCCTTCAGTGGTAAGAGGCTTCAAGGATCTAGAGATTGAAACGGTGTTGGGTTATGGATTGACGGAAACATCCCCTTTAGTAACGGGTACTCCTGATTTTGTTGATAGATATAAAAAGGCAGGGTCTTGCGGTCCTGTTATTCCGGGTGGAGAATTGCAGATAATTAACAAAAACGAAGAAGGTATTGGAGAGGTTATATATAAGGGACCTAATGTAATGCTTGGGTATTACAATATGCCTCAGGAGACGGAAGAAGTACTAAAAGAGGGATGGTTTCATACAGGAGATCTTGGATTTGTAGATGAGAATGGTTGGCTTTATCTTACGGGAAGAAAGAAAAATGTCATAGTAACTAAAACAGGTAAAAATATATATCCTGAAGAACTGGAAACAGAATTGAATGATATGAAGTATATAGAAGAATGTATGGTATATGGTATGAATTCTGATGAAAGCAATGAGACAATTGTCGCTGTTCAGGTAATCCCCAATTATGAAGAAGTTGGTAGTGAATTGGGAGAAAATTATACTGAAGAAAATCTGTATTTGCTTTTAAAAAAACATATTGCAGATTTTAATCAGAGCCTTCCAAATTATAAAAGAATAAGAAATATTAAAATACGAACTACAGAATTTATTAAAACTACTACCAAAAAAATTAAAAGGCAGGATAATATATAGAGACTGTAGTTCCTAAAGGTAGTGAAATTTGAGGAAAAGAATGTCCGGCATTTATATAACCGAGAAGTGGAATGCCGGTTTCTTTTATTTTTTGAAGAATAAAAGAGTGAACAACATGATTTGATTTTTTTAATTTATCGGCAGGGGACAGAGATCTTTTGCAAAAATCTGTAGTATTGTCAGTGCAATTGAGAAAATCACCTAGTATTATACCCTTGCAATTGTGAAGATTTCCTGACAAAATAAGTGAGGTAAGAGCACGGTCAATTTTGTATAAAGGCTCATTTACATCCTCAAGAAACAGTATTTTATAAGAGGCATCCATTGCATAAGCATTTCCTAACATGGAGGCAAGAACAGTTAAATTACCACCTGTAATACTCCCTTGAATATTTTGAAAAATTGTCGAAGAAGCTGCATCTTTATTTGAATGAATTAAAGCTTTATCGTCAGGGCTATCTGTAGGAGAAACAGGCGCGATATATATACGGACTTCATGATTTTGGAATAATAGGTCGCAAAGATTGGACAATGAGTAATTATCCATATTGGTATAATCTGCAAAAGGCATTGGACCATGAATTGTAGTAAGATTGCAAACTTGATTAAGAAATATGTGAAGAGCAGTTATGTCGCTATAGCCAACGAGAGGCTTAGGATTGTTTCTTATTAAATTATAATCAAGTAATTGTAGGAGTTGAATAGCTCCGTATCCTCCCCGGGCACAAAATATTGCTTTTATGTGTTCATCACCAAAGGCTCTGTTTAGTTCCTTTGCTCGGTTTATATCTATGCCTGCAACGTACCCCTTTCTTATATAGCAACTAGGATATATAACAGGCTTTAGATTTATGTATTCAATGGATTTGATACATATTTGCAATTCATCATCATTTATGGGTGAAGATGGTGCAATGAGTGCGACCATGCTCCCAGGTAGGATTGGAGAAAAACTTGAATTTAATGATGCTTTAGTGAAGTGATTTTTCAATTTTTTATGCCTCACATATTATATTTAGGCTAAAAGAGGTAACCTATGACCTTGTTTTTTGTGATTATACAAGAATATGAAAGGAAAACTTTACTTAGAAGTAGAAAACAAGTTTGGCATAAGCAGAAATAAAAATTTTAATTACGACAGAAAAAGAAAAAACACCGGGAGACACATCCGGTGTTTCTTTGATTGTATTTTCTCTCAATCATGTGCATTTAACTTATGCACTGGTGGGGACGGGTGAGAATTAAGCGTTCGCTTTGTTAAACCTTTTAGTTAATCTGGAAACCTTTCTAGAAGCAGTGTTCTTATGAATAGTTCCTTTAGAAGCAGCTTGCATAAACTTTTTTTCTGCTAAAGCTAACTTTTCTTTTGCTGTTTCCATGTCGTTTGCAACAATTGCAGCATCAAAGTTCTTCAAAATTGCCTTAAGATGAGACTTAATACGTCTGTTTCTTGAAGTCTTCTTGTTGATAACTAAAATTCTTTTTTTTGCTGATTTGATGTTTGCCATGTTAAATTCACCCCACTTAAATTGTATTTTTTTTGTGCGCAAACAATTCGCATACAAAGTATATATGAATAAAAAGAAAAAAGCAAGGGAAAAATAGAAATAATATTGTTCATATGGATTATAGAAAAAATTATAAATAAGGAATTTAAAAGGAGAGTTATAATGAATTATCGTACGGATTTGGCTTATGAAAGCAAGCAGTTATATGATGAAGAAAAAGGAGAGGAAACGGACATTGATGGAGTAACTATGGACAAAACCATATATGATGAAGAAATTCAGGCAATTAAAATAAAAATATTGAATGAAAATGGTGAAAAGGCTCTAGGAAAACCTAAGGGCTCTTATATCACTTTAGAAATTAAAGGACTGTCAGATGTAGTCATAAATGAGGTTATGCTTTCGGGACTAAAAATGAGAGCAGCAAGGGCATTGTCAAATGAACTCAAAAATTTTGTCAAATTCTACTATAACCTAAAAGTACTTGTTGTTGGTTTGGGAAATGACAAGGTTACGCCAGATGCATTAGGACCATACACGGCTTCAAAAGTAAAAATAACAAGACATCTTTTTATTATGTATGAGGCAGAGGGTGATGAAGAAATGACCTGCGTTAGTGGTTTCATTCCTGGAGTAACAGGCTCAACGGGGATGGAGACGGCAGAACTTATAAAAAAAGCGGTGGAAGTAACAAAGCCAGAAGTTGTTATCGTTATAGATTCGCTTGCCGCAAGGGATATAAACAGAATAAGTACAACTATACAGATAAATGATACTGGAATATCTCCAGGAAGCGGAATGGGAAATGTAAGAACGATGATTTCTGATGAAACATTAGGTTGCAAAGTAATTGCAATAGGTGTTCCTACTGTAATAGATTCAAGAACTCTTGTACTTGATACATTACGGAATTTTGAAGAGCAGAACAAAGAACCGAATTGTAATTCGAAGGAAACAAATTGTGATTCAAAGGTTGTTCAAGGAAATGGAGACATGTTTGATAAATTCGTTAAAGATAATGGGCAAGACATGATAGTCACATCAACTGATATTGATCAGGTAATAAAAGATTTTTCGGATATAATTGCAAATGGAATTAATATAACCTTACACCCTGGCATATACTCTTAAGAGAATAAATGGCAATAAGACATAAAATATTTTTTTATTTTCAAGCCATGTGCAAATTTGCACACAAATTTAATTAAGAGAAATAGCTATGGGAAAATTTATTTTGTTCCATGGCAAAGATGGAGTAAACATGGATAAGAAACATTTTATTATGCTGGGGATATTAATATTTTTTTTGACTAGTTTTGTAACTTTTACTTTGCTTATAAAAGGAGTTGATACAAGTATAAGCATAAGTGAAAGAGAACTTGGGAAAATGTGCGTGGCTGGAGTATTTCCAGCTATTTCAAGAGGTGTGGAAAGGGAAGCCTTGACAAGTGAAAATGAAGGAGCAAACCCAGTAACAATGAAAGGCACACTAGTAGGGACAGCAGGGATTGATGACACAGAGATAAATAATAGTAATCCAGAAGAAGTGCCATCTAATGCACAGCAGTTCCCTATGGTAGAAAGTAATCAAAGTAAGGCACCACTAGTAATAATCTATCATACTCATGCTACAGAGTCATATCAGCCCTCGAGTGATGGGAATTTTCATGTCATAAAAGAAAAGGATACTGTAAGAGAAGTTGGTGACGTACTTATGGCAGAACTGGAAAAACAAGGAATTCCGGTAATTCATGACAAAACCTTGCATGATAATCCTTCATATAATCAATCATACAGCAGATCAATGGAGACAATACAAAGATTGATGAAAGAATATCCCACCGCAAAATACATAATAGATTTACATAGAGATGCGGCAGCTTATGGAGGAAATAAGGCGAAGACAGCAATGATAAACGGAGAAGTATCTGCAAAATATAGCTTGGTTGTGGGAATGGGAAATCCAAATGCGGCTCAGTTATCACAATTTGCAAATAATATAATAGCAAAATCAGAGGAAATGTATCCGGGATTTGGTGGCAAGATAATAGAAAAATCATACAAGTACAATGAATATGTATCAGATTATGCCATATTACTTGAGATAGGCAACAATGAGAACCACATAAATGAATCAAAATGTACTGCTAAATACTTTGCGAATGTATTAACTGCTGTAATCAAGGGGCAGGTTTAAATAACATTAGGTCTGTTATTAGCTGCATATATAAATGAACAGATGAGGAGAAAATAAATGAGTGGAATTTTAAGATACCTTATTTTATTTATTGTAATTTTTGTTGGGACAACATGTATGGTACAGGTTGATCAAAATTGTTCTAATGCCTTAAATAAGGAACCATTTTTTCAGGTAAATTATGAAATACAATATGAAAATCAGTTAGTAGTGAATGTACTTTCAAGGCAAATTTCAATAGATTTAGATGAAATTGAAAATCATAGGGAAAATATTAAAAGGATTTATAAGAATATTTTTGGAAAATAATAAAAACACTGCTATTGCTTTTTTAAAATAATTAAAGCGTAAATAAATTAAAAGCAAATTATGAATGAGCAATAATTTACTTGAATAAACATTGTTTTTCAAGTAAAATAGGGTAGTAAAATATCTTATACAGAAGAAAATATAGAATCAGTGAGGAAAATATGAATTCATATCAGAAATACATTAGAAATTTCAGCATAATTGCACATATCGACCATGGTAAATCCACCTTGGCAGATAGAATAATTGAAAAAACCGGACTTGTGGCAAAACGAGATATGAAACAACAGTTTTTAGATAATATGGATTTGGAGCGTGAAAGGGGAATTACCATCAAGCTCCAAACTACAAGATTAAATTACAAGGCAAAAGATGGCAAAGAATATGTATTTAATCTTATTGATACTCCGGGGCATGTCGATTTTAATTATGAGGTTTCCAGAAGTCTTGCGGCTTGTGAAGGTGCAGTTTTAATTGTGGATGCTACACAAGGAGTGGAAGCACAGACACTTGCCAATGTTTATTTAGCACTTGATGAAAATCTTGAAATTTTGCCTGTATTAAATAAAATTGATCTACCAAGTGCAAGACCAGATGAGATAAAAATGGAAATAGAAGAAATAATCGGAATTGATGCAGAAAATGCACCTTTAATTTCAGCTAAAGAGGGTATTGGAATAGAGGATGTATTGGAGGATATAGTCAAAAATGTGCCAGAACCTTCAGGAGATGCTGATGGTAAGCTTAAAGCGTTGATTTTTGATTCATATTATGACAACTACAAAGGTGTGGTAATATATACTAGAGTTTTTGACGGCAGAGTGAAAGTGGGTCACGTCATTCGAATGATTAATACAGGAAAAAAGTATGAGGTTACTGAGGTGGGGTTTTGTTCTCCGGGAAAGGTTCCAAGTGAGGAATTGAAGGCAGGAGAGGTAGGTTATATATGCGCAAGCATCAAGCAAGTTGCGGATGCAAGGGTTGGTGATACTATTACTCTTGATGATAATCCAACAGATGAGGCATTGCCGGGTTATAAGAAAGTACAATCAATGGTTTACTGTGGTATATATCCTGCAGAAGGTGAAAAATATGAAAACGTAAAGGATGCCTTGGAAAAATTACAGGTAAATGATGCAGCTTTTAATTTTGAGCCTGAAACTTCGACAGCTTTGGGATTTGGATTTAGATGTGGATTCTTGGGATTGCTTCATATGGAGATAATAGTTGAGCGCCTTGAAAGAGAATTCGATTTGGGAGTAATAACCACATCACCAAGTGTAATATATAAGGTTATAATGAATACCGGTGCTATTGAGATGATTCAAAATCCATCAAATCTTCCAAATATAATGGAAATTGACCACATTGAAGAACCTATAGTAAAAGCTGATATAATGATTCCAAAAGAATATGTTGGAAGTATTATGGAAATATGTCAGGATAGACGTGGAAAAATGATACACATGGAGTATATTACAGAAACCAGAGTTCAGTTGCATTATGAAATGCCATTAAATGAAGTAATATATGATTTCTTTGATGCTCTTAAATCAAAAACAAGAGGATATGGCTCATTGGATTATGAATTTGTGAGATATGAAAAATCCAATGTAGTTAAGATGGATGTGCTTTTGAATAAGGATTTAGTTGATGCTTTTTCAATGATAGTTCATGAATCAAAGGCTTATGCAAGGGGCAAATTCGTTTGTGAAAAATTAAAGGAAATCATCCCTATGCATCAGTTTGAGGTTCCAATTCAAGCAGCGATAGGACAGAAGATAATAGCAAGAGAAACTGTAAGAGCGTATAGAAAAGATGTTATTGCAAAATGTTATGGCGGTGATATATCCCGTAAGAAAAAATTACTTGAGAAGCAAAAAGAGGGGAAAAAGAGGATGAGGCAGTTTGGTACTGTGGAGGTTCCGCAGGAAGCATTTACTGCAGTTCTTAAATATGATGATAACAAGTAATTATGCCTAATTATAGAAAGCTACATAAATTATAATAATTTTAAAATAAGACGTGGGCTTGATTAATAATGAAAGTTTGATTAATAATGAAAGACAGTGTAGAAATTAAAAAAAATAATAAAAACAAGTTAGGTATGTATATTCACATACCTTTTTGTGTTAGTAAATGTAATTACTGTGCTTTCTTGTCCTTTTCAGGATTAAATGAAGAACTACAACAAAAATATATTAAAGCCCTGATTCGTGAAATTGAATTTTATGGAAGGCAAACAGAAATGGAAACCATAGATTCCATTTTCATAGGAGGAGGAACTCCAAGCATATTGAAAGCAAATCTTATGGCGGAGCTGATGGAAAGTATAAATAAGTGGTTTAAGTTAGAGAATAACTGCGAAATTACCATAGAGTCGAATCCCAAAACTCTGGATATGAAAAAATTATCAACATACTTAAGTTGTGGAGTTAATAGATTAAGTATGGGGGTTCAGTCACTTGATGATAAAATGCTAAGAAGGCTGGGAAGGGCCCATGACAGACAAGATTTTTTGGATAACTATCAACTTGCAAGAAAAGTGGGCTTTGAAAATATAAATACGGATTTGATGTTTGCAATACCTGATCATACAATGGATATGTGGCAAAGAACCCTTCAGGAAATATTAGCTTTATCACCTGAGCACATATCATTCTATAGCTTGCAGTTAGAAGATGGCACTCCATTTTTTCAGATGTTTATAAACGGAGAAATTGATCAGATTCCTGATGAACTTGACAGGAGGATGTATTACACTGCTATTGAAAAATTAGAAAATAAAGGGTACCATCATTATGAGATATCAAATGCAGCAAGGAAAGGCTTTGAGTGTAGGCACAACTTAAAATACTGGTCAATGAAAGAGTATTTGGGTCTTGGACTTGGAGCTCATTCTTATTTTAAGGGGGTCAGATTCAATAATACCGAAAATATGGGGAAATATTTAGATGTTTTTGGGGAAGAAAATTTATATTATGATAAAGAACAAAATAGAAGAACTGGTTTTGATATGGCAAAATCTATAGAATGCTATAATATAAACACCCTTCGTGATGAGATTTCGGAATACATATTTACAGGAATGAGAAAAACAAATGGCATAAATCTCTTGGAATTTGAAAAACGCTTCGGAGGATCCTTCAGAGCTTTGTGTGAAAGAGAACTTGAGGTTGATTGGAAAAAGATAGAGGGATATATCAAAGAGGGGTATATTTTGGTAAATAAGGTTAACCGGGGAAATGTAAAATTCAGCCTTAAAGGAATAGACATTTCAAATACTATATTATCAGAATTTGCATGATTAATAGGTATATTTCATTATAAATTTTCATATATTGTATTGCTATTCCTGCAACCCTACTTTTGGTAATGCAAACTATTTTGTCAATAGCAGGAGGATTTGAAGGTGGAGCTGGAGTGGACATAAGTGATACGTCAGGTTTGGATTTTGGAGATACAAATGCAGGTGGGTCACAACTTGGGGATTACAGTGATGTGGATTTTTCAGGAGATGGTGGAAACCCAGCCGATTTTAATATTGGAAGTATGTTTACTTTACAGGGAATAGTAACTTTTCTCACTGTTTTTTCATGGAGTGCTATTGTAGCTGTAAATTCAGGAGTATCAATAGGACTGGGTATTGTTGTGGCAATCGGACTTGGGATTGTGGCAATGTATTCTGTTGCAAAGCTATTGTTTGCATCAAGAAAACTTACGGAAAATGGAACTTTGGATATTAGAAACAGTTTGGGGCATAGCGGAAGAGTTTACATACCAATACCTGCAAATCAAAAAGGTGGGGGAAAAATCAATCTGAATTTGCAAGGACGTTTTGTGGAGTGTTCTGCAATCACATTAGAAAATCAATTATTACCTACGGGAACTTTGGTAAGAGTTATTGATGTGAGAGATGACATATTGGTAGTTGAACAGGATAAATTATAGCAAATGATTTAAATATAAGAGTGGATTTAAGGAGGAAAGAAAAAGGGGGTTTCAGTTTTTAGTGGCGGTAATTATTATTACATTAATTCTTTTTGCAACAATTATTTTGATTTTATCTAGGTACAGAAAGTGCCCATCAGACAAAATTCTAGTTATTTATGGTAAAGTGGGTTCGGATAAAAACGGAGAAACGAGAAGTGCAAGATGTATTCATGGTGGCGCCGCATTTATCATACCAGTGTTACAGGCCTATCAATATTTGGATTTAACACCAATTTCCATAAATGTAGATTTGAAAAGTGCTCTTTCAAAGCAAAATATTCGTGTTGATGTGCCTTCAAGGTTTACAGTAGGTATTTCAACAGAGGCGGGCGTAATGCAAAATGCTGCAGAAAGACTTTTGGGACTAAAACTTGCTGAGATTCAGGAATTGGCAAAGGACATAATTTTTGGTCAGTTGCGTTTAATCATTGCTACTATGGACATTGAAGAAATAAATACGGACAGGGACAAATTCCTGTTAGCCGTATCAAATAATGTAGAAATTGAATTAAAGAAAATAGGGTTAAGATTAATAAACGTAAACGTTACCGACATCAATGATGAATCAGGATACATTGAAGCACTTGGTAAAGAAGCAGCAGCAAAGGCGATAAATGATGCTAAAAAGAGCGTTGCAGAAAAGGATAGAGATGGTGAAATCGGTCAGGCAAATGCACAGAGAGATGAACGTATAAGTGTTGCTGCTGCTAATGCAACAGCCATAAACGGTGAAAATACTGCAAAGATTGAGGTTGCTCAGTCAGATGCAAATCGTAGAGAAAGAGAAGCGGAAGCCTTGAAGCTTGCAACAGCAGCGGAAGCGGTTCAGGCAGCAAAGGCAAAGCAAGAGGCATATATTGCTCAGAAGGATGCAGAAGAGACGCGTGCAAAATTAGAGCAGGCTACTCAGAAAGCAGATATCATTGTAAAAGCAGAAATCATGAAGCAGCAGGCAGAAATAGCAGCAGAGGCAGAAGCAGAAGTAATGAGAAGAAAAGCCCGAGGTGAAGCAGATGCAATATTTGCAAAGCTTGAAGCTGAGGCAAGAGGTTCAAGAGAAATTCTGCAAAAACAGGCAGAAGGAATGAAAGCCCTTGTTGAAGCAGCAGGAGACAGTGCAGATGCGGCAGTTAAACTTATTATTGCAGACAAACTGGAAGAGCTTACAAGAATTCAGGTTGAAGCAATTAAAAACATTAAAATTGATAAGGTTACCGTGTGGGATAGCAATAATGGAAGCGGTGAGCAAGGCAAAACAGCAACAGCAAACTTTTTGTCGGGTATGTTAAAATCAATACCGCCAATGAATGAACTATTCCGACAGGCAGGCATGGAGCTTCCTGAATTCTTGGGAAAAGACCTTGGAGAAATGGCAGAAGTTTGTGAGGAACCTTGTGTAGTAAAGGTAGAACCAAAGGCTGCATCACCTATTGAGGTTAAAGCAGTAACAGAATAAATAAACAAGCAAACAAACAAGTAAGTAAGTAACTTTGAGTAATTGTGGGGCTGTCTCAAAAGGATTGAGACAGCTTCTCTGTCTTTTATATTGCAAGTGACTATAATTAATTGTAGAATAATATTGCTGACGAGTGAAATCGTAATATGGAGGTAAAATATGGAAAAGGGCAAAATAAAAAAATATATTATGGCGCTTGATCAGGGAACTACTAGCTCAAGGTGTATTTTATATGATAAGAAGGGAAATATAATCAGTGTTGCCCAAAAAGAATTTACACAAATTTACCCCAAAGCAGGCTGGGTAGAGCATGATGCCATGGAAATATGGTCAACTCAAATAGGTGTGGCACAGGAGGCTCTTTACAAAATAAATGCAACCCATGAAAATATAGAAGCAATAGGCATAACCAATCAGAGAGAAACAACTGTGGTATGGGATAAAAATACGGGAGAACCTATTTACAATGCTATAGTATGGCAATGTAGAAGAACTGCTCAATTTTGCGATGAATTAAAGAAAAATCAAAGCTTTGTTGAAATGATTAAAAAAAAGACTGGTCTTTTACTTGATGCTTATTTCTCAGGCACAAAATTGAAATGGATATTGGACAATGTGG
>CAZWCK010000040.1:0-11891 GCA_964632625.1 uncultured Oscillospiraceae bacterium | reverse complement strand
TGAGCACCTGCCAAGTGGTATAGATACAGTTTCTGTGGTAATGTCAAACAAGTACATGAATGGCAGCTTGGAGGATATTATTGAAGATATAAATACTCAGTTAAAGCCTGATAGTCTGGAAGTTTTTGATGACGTAGCGCTTATTGCTACTGTGGGATGTGGTATGTCAAGAAGATTGGGTGTTTCGGCACAATTATTTGGTGCACTTGCTGATGCAGGAGTGAATATAAGAATGATAGATCAGGGGTCTAGTGAAATGAATATTATAGTAGGGGTTGAAAATAAAGATTTTGAGACTGCTATAAAAGCAATATATCAGACCTTTGTTGAATAATTAAATCAAGTCGATAACAAAGAAAGGCTATGCAGTAGATGCTGTATAATCTTTCTTTTGTATTTATCCACTATATCTACACAAATAATTTACAGAATATCTCTTTTATTTTTGTAAATTATGATATATAATAATAAACTGCATGATTATATAAAGAAGTTATAATATGCTAAAATGGAGGGAAATTAAATAAATATGGAAAGTCACAGTATTATATATGCGTTAGTTATAGCGGTACTGGTAGTTTTGTCTGCATATTTTTCAGCAACTGAAACAGCATTTACGTCTATTAATCGAATCAGAATAAAAAATTTAGCAAGTGATGGAAATTATAAAGCAAAGTTGGTAATGAGTTTATCGGAGAACTTTGATAAGCTACTTTCAACAATATTAATTGGAAATAATATTGTAAATATTACAATGACTGCAGTTGCGACTGTGCTATTTGTAGATTTATATGGTGAATATGGACCTACTATTGCCACAGTAGTAATTACAATTGTCGTATTGATATTTGGAGAAATTTCTCCAAAGAGTTTAGCGAAAGAAGCGCCAGAATCCTTTGCTATGTTTTCTGCGCCTATTTTGAGAATACTCATGATAATGTTTACTCCGCTTAATGTTTTATTTATGAAATGGAAAGAAATTATCACTAAGCTTTATGATACAAGGGAAGACAGAACTATTACCGAGGAAGAACTTCTTACAATGGTTGAAGAGGCAGAGACTGAGGGCGGAATTGATACAGAGCGAAGCGAACTTATTCAAAATGCAATAGAATTTAATGAGCTTGAGGCGTGGGATGTTTTAACACCAAGAGTAGACATTGCCTCAATAGAAATTGATGAAGAAAAGGACGAAATTACTGAGCTGTTCAGAGAAACAGGGTATTCCAGAGTGCCGGTATATGAAGATGATATGGATAATATTTTGGGAGTTTTGAATCAAAAAGATTTTCATAATTATGTTGTAAATACTGATAAGAAGATTGATGATTATATCAGCCCGGTAGTATTTGTGGCAGGTTCCATAAAAATAGCCCAGCTATTAAAGAAGATGCAGAGTGCAAAATCTCATATTGCCGTGGTTGTTGATGAATACGGTGGTACAGAAGGCATAGTAACAATGGAAGATATAATTGAGGAACTTGTTGGTGAAATCTGGGATGAACATGACGAAGTCGTGGAAGCGGGAATAGTTAGACAGCCAAATGGAACATATTTAGTTCAGGCTAGCACAAATATTGACAAGATGTTTGATTTCTTTGACCTCGAAGAAGATATTTCACCTACCACTGTTAACGGGTGGATAGTAATGGAATTGGATAAGCTTCCGTCAGTTGGCGATTATTTTGAATATACCGATGTAAGTGGAACTAAGAAATTCAAGGTAACGGTAACACAGGCAGATGAAAAAAAAGCACTGGAGGTAAAATTGGAGGTTGAGGACTGTGGAAGTGACAAGTCATATACAGAGCAAGATAAAGTGAAACAAAATGAGAAAACAAAGAAAGAGTGAACATAAATAAAGCAAGAGCTTTGTTTATTTTAATCATATACAAAAGGTAGAAAGAGGTAAATAAATGGGATTAATGGAAAAAATCTTTGGAGATCTTAATGCCAAGGAAGTAAAAAAACTTGAAAAAATTGCTGATCTTGTAGAGGCTTTGGAGGAAGAAACTTCAACCTTGTCGGATGAGCAGCTTAGAGAAAAAACAGAAGAATTTAAGCAAAGGATACAGAATGGGGAAAACCTGGATGATTTGCTACCGGAAGCCTTCGCTGTTTGCAGAGAGGGTGCTTGGAGAAGCCTTGGCATGAAGCATTTCAGGGTTCAGATAATAGGTGGTATCGTACTTCATCAGGGAAGAATTGCAGAAATGAAAACCGGTGAAGGTAAGACCTTGATGTGTACGCTTGCAGTATATTTGAATGCTCTTGAAGGAAAAGGTGTTCATGTTGTTACTGTCAATGATTATCTGGCAAAGCGTGACATGGAGTGGATGGGTAAACTATATTCCTTCTTGGGGCTTACTTTTGGCTGCGTAATACATGGCATATCCAATGAGACTAGGGTTGCTGCTTATAAGGCAGATATTACTTATGGTACAAATAACGAGTTCGGTTTTGACTATCTCCGCGATAATATGGTTATTTACAAGGAAGATATGACTCAGAGAGAGTTGAATTTTGCAATCATCGACGAAGTTGACTCAATATTGATAGATGAAGCAAGAACACCTCTTATCATTTCAGGGCAAGGTGCAAAGTCCACAGACTTATATGAAAGAGCCGACAAGTTTGTATGTACCTTGACAAGAGAAGAGGATTTTACAATAGAAGAAAAGGACAAAACTGTGTCAATTACAGAGGCTGGAGTTGGCAAATGTGAAAAGTTCTTTGGATTAGAGAACTTTTCAGACCCTGAAAACATGGAAATCAACCACCATGTGCAGCAGGCCTTGAGAGCTAGAAACCTTATGAAGAAGGACATAGATTATATAGTAAAAGATGGAGAAATCGTAATAGTCGATGAGTTCACTGGAAGGCTGATGTTTGGAAGGCGTTACAGTAACGGACTTCATCAAGCAATAGAGGCAAAAGAAGGAGTGCTTGTTCGTTCAGAATCAAAAACTCTAGCAACAGTAACACTTCAAAACTATTTTAGAATGTATCAGAAGCTTGCCGGAATGACTGGTACTGCAAAGACAGAGGAAGATGAATTCAGGGATATTTATAACATGGATGTTGTAGTTATCCCTACGAATATGCCTATTGCAAGAATTGACTTAGAGGACTCAATTTATGTAACCGAAGCTGGAAAATTTCATGCCATTGCTGACAAGATTGCTGAAACTCACGCAACAGGTCAGCCAATTTTAGTTGGTACAATTTCTATAGAAACTTCGGAGAAAGTTAGTGCGCTTTTGAGTAAGCGTGGTGTTAAACATAATGTGTTAAATGCAAAACAACATGAAAAAGAAGCAGAAATTGTAGCTGAAGCAGGAAGATTAAATTCAGTAACAATTGCTACAAACATGGCAGGTAGAGGTACCGACATTATCTTGGGCGGAAATCCTGAATTTGAGGCAAAACGTGAGATGAAGAAGTTGGGTTATGACGACAATGCCATATCCTTTGCAACAAGCTTCATACAGTCCGAAGATGAAGAACTATTAAAGGCAAGGACAATTTTCAAGGAGCTTCATGATAAGTTAAAGATAGAAAGAGCAGAGGAACAGCAGAAAGTAAGAGAGCTGGGAGGCCTATGCATACTTGGTACGGAACGTCATGAATCAAGGCGTATTGATAACCAGTTAAGAGGTCGTTCAGGGCGACAGGGAGACCCGGGAAAGACGCAGTTCTTTATTTCACTTGAAGATGAACTAATGAGGCTGTTTGGTGGAGAAAGAATTCAGGGGCTTGTAAATAGGTTGGGTGTAAGTGAAAATGAAGCAATAGAGGCAGGCATGCTTACAAAGTCAATTGAAAATGCACAAAAGAAGGTTGAAGGAAAGAACTTTGGCATAAGAAAATATGTATTGCAATATGATAATGTAATGAATAAGCAACGTGAAATTATCTATGATGAACGAAGGAAGGTTCTGTTTGGAGAGGATCTGCAAGAACATATTAAAAGTATGTTGGCAGAGCTAATAGACGAGTGTGTTGATCCTATTACCGTGGCTTCAAAATATGCAGAAGAATGGGACTTTAAGACCTTAGGAGTTAACTTAAAGAAGATTTGTGGTGATTTTAACGAAAATCTTGAGTATAAAGAGGAAGAACTTCAGGAGATTACAGAGGACAAACTGAAAGAGGACATTCAGCGAAAATTTGCAGAACTGTATCACAAGAAAGAACAGGAAATCGGAGAAGAAAGAATGCGTGAACTTGAGCGCATGATTTTGATTAGGGTAGTAGATAACAAGTGGATGGATCACATTGATTCTATGGATCAATTGAAGAGCGGTATCGGTCTTAGAGCTTTGGGACAACAGGATCCAGCTGCTGCATATGCACATGAAGGCTTTGATATGTTTGAGCTAATGATACAGTCAATCAAGGAAGATACTGTTAAGTTCTGTTACAACGTAACAATTCAGACAGACACAAAGAGAAAACAGATTCTGGGGCAGGGCGAAGGCAGAAAGGATGAATTCAGTGCAGAAAACGCACCGGCACAAAGGGGAGCAGGTGACAGTGAAATGCCGGGGCAGACAGCAATACCCGCAAGAGAGCGAAAGCAGGAAACTTATAGAAGATCGGAAGAAAAGATCGGAAGAAACGACCCTTGCCCATGTGGGAGCGGAAAAAAATACAAAAACTGTTGCATGAACAAGTAGAAAAGTTAATTTTGTGTATTTAAATAAAAAAGATAGGGAAGGAATAGAAAACTATGGTAGCTTTGGAAGAAATTAAATATGAACTGCCGGAAGTAAAGAAAAATTTGATAGAGGTAGGTGAGTCTCTTTGACCTTGCTTACTTAGAGGAAAGGTTAAAAAATATAATTAAAGAGACAGAAATAGAAAACTTCTGGGAAGATCAAAAACAAGCACAGTGCGTTTTGAAAGAAAAAAAGATTATAGAGAATAAGATTAATGATTTTAAAGCGGTTGAGGATATGTGCTCAGATGTAGAAATACTCATTGAAATGGCAGAAGAAGCAGATGATGAAACTATGGTAAAGGAAATAGAAAGCACTTTTTTGGAATGTAAAAAGTCCATTGAAGATTTGAGATTGAAAACCTTGCTGACAGGTTGCTATGATGAAAAAAATGCAATACTTTCCATTCATGCAGGAACAGGTGGCGTGGATGCGCAGGATTGGGCAGATATGCTGCTTAGAATGTATGTCAGGTGGGGAGAAAAGAAACATTACAAAGTAAAAATCGTAGATCTGCAAAGAGATACAGAGGCAGGAATCAAAAATGCCACGGTTATATTTGAAGGCGAAAATGCCTATGGCTATTTGAAAAATGAAGCAGGCGTTCACAGACTTGTAAGAATATCGCCTTTTAACTCTCAGGGAAAGAGGCAGACTTCTTTTTCCATGGTGGAGGTAGTGCCTGAGCTAGATGATACTGTAAAAGTAGAAATTGATATAGAAGATTTGAGAATTGATACTTATAGGTCAAGCGGTGCAGGTGGACAGCATGTAAATAAAACTGATTCGGCAATAAGAATAACACATCTTCCTACAAATATTGTAGTAACCTGTCAAAATGAAAGAAGCCAGCTTCAGAACAAGGAGGTTGCCATGAAAATTCTGCAGGCAAAACTAGTGGAATTGGCAGAGAAGGAACACAAGGAGAGCTTGAAAGAATTAAAAGGTGACTTTTCTCAAAACACATGGGGGAGCCAGATTCGTTCATATGTGTTTCAGCCATATACACTGGTTAAAGACCACAGAACGAATGCAGAAATTGGAAATGTAAATGCTGTAATGGATGGTGACATTGATTATTTTATTAATGAAAAATTAAAAATAAGGGATTAGTAACAACCGGTGGATTTAGCAATTGAAACGGAGGAAAATTTCTCAATGAATATTATAGAAAAATTAGCACAAGAGTTTAAAATTAAAATATCGCAGGTAGAAAGTACTGTAAATCTAATTGATGAGGGAAATACCATTCCTTTTATTGCCAGGTATAGAAAAGAAGTAACGGGAGGGCTTTCTGACGTTGTTTTGAGAGATCTTGATGAAAGACTTACTTATCTTAGAAACTTAGAGAATAGAAAAGGTGAAGTAATAAGGATTATTGAGGAGCAAGGAAAGTTGACAGAAGAACTTCAGCAACAGATTGAAGAGGCTGAGGTGCTTCAAAGGGTTGAGGATTTATATAAGCCCTTCAAACAGAAAAAATCAACAAGAGCTTCGAAGGCAAAAGAAAAGGGCTTAGAGCCTCTAGCCCTTGTTTTCTGGGCACAGGAGGATACAAATTCAAATATTGAAGAACTTGCAGCTCCGTATGTAAATTGTGAAAAAGGTGTTAACACGGTAAAAGAAGCTATAGATGGAGCTATGGATATTATTGCAGAAATGATTTCTGATGACCCGGATATTAATGCACAGGTTAGAGAAAAGACCTATAACGGAGGCATCATTACTACAGAAGCAACCGATAAAGAAGAAAAAACTGTTTATGAGATGTATTATGAGTATCAGGAAGGAATCGCAAAGATTCCTAATCACAGAGTGCTTGCAATTAATAGAGGTGAGAGTGAAAAGAAGCTTAAGGTTAAGATTTCTGCACCTATAGATGAGATTTTGGAGCAGATAAAGAATAGGGTTATTACAAATGAAAAATCAATTTTTGTAATGCTCCTTGAAGAGGTTATAGCGGACTCTTACAAGAGACTTATAGCACCTTCCATAGATAGGGAAATGAAGAACCTTTTGACAGAGAGAGCAGAACTTGAGGCTGTTAAGATTTTTGCAAAGAATACCGAAAAGCTTTTAATGGTTCCTCCGGTAAAGGGGGCAAGAGTAATCAGTATAGACCCGGGATATAGAACAGGTTGTAAGGTAGCAGTTTTGAATGAAACAGGAAAATTAGTTGCTTATACAACTATTTATCCTACTGAGCCAAAGAAGGACATCAAAGGAACAGAGGCTACATTGAAGAAGCTTATAGATAAGTATAACATAAATGTTATAGTTATAGGAAACGGTACTGCTTCAAGAGAAACGGAGGAAGTAGTTTCAAACTTTTTGAAGAAAGTGGACAAGGATATCAGCTATACCATTGTAAATGAGGCGGGAGCTTCTGTTTATTCTGCATCAAAGATTGCAACTGAAGAGTATCCAGACCTTGATGTTACAACAAGAGGTGCAATGTCACTTGGAAGACGACTTCAAGACCCTCTTGCAGAGCTTGTAAAGATATCTCCAAAGCATATAGGAGTTGGACAGTACCAACATGATATTAATCAAACATTGCTTGACGGAGCACTTACAAATGTGGTTGAGGACTGTGTAAACAGAGTTGGTGTGGATTTGAATACAGCATCACCATCGCTATTGTCATATATTGCAGGAATAAACATGGGGATTGCGAAGAACATAGTGGCATACAGAGAGGAAACAGGCAGGTTTAATGACAGAAAAGAATTGAAAAAGGTTCCCAAATTAGGAGAAAAGACCTTTAACCAGTGTGCAGGTTTTATGCGAATAAGTGAAGGAAAGAATCCTCTTGACAGCACCTCTGTTCATCCGGAATCCTACAAGGCGGCAGAAATGATGTTGAAGAAACTAGGGCTGGAGAAGGCTCAAATTTCAGCAGGAGGAGTTCGCGATATAGAGGAAAAAATCTGTGAGGTATATCCTGTAATGTCAAAGACAAAGGTAGATGGTAGGGGCAAGGGACTTGCAGTGCTTGCAGAGTTATCTAAGCAACCGAAAAATGCAAATGAAAATCTAGGAAAGAGCATTGAAAAACTGGCACAGGAAATAGAAATCGGTGTTCCAACTTTGAAGGATATTATAGATGAAATGAAGAAACCGGCAAGAGACCCAAGGGAGGATGCTCCACCTGTAATATTTAGAAATGATGTGAGAAGCTTTGAAGATTTAAAGGTAGACATGGAGATGACAGGAACTGTGAGAAATGTTGTTGATTTTGGAGCTTTTGTTGATATAGGTGTGAAAAATGATGGACTTGTGCATATCTCTGAGCTTAGCAATAACTATGTAAAGCACCCAATGGATGTAGTTTCGGTAGGAGACACTGTAAAGGTGAAAATCCTTTCAATTGACTACGAAAAACAGAAGGTAGCATTGACAATGAAATAAATTTTAAGGGCAGGCGGAATACCTGTCCTTATATCTTTTATAAAGAAGGTGGTAAAATGTGTAATAAAAATAATAATTATAATGAAAATAACAGTAAAAATAATAATATTATTAATGAATGTAAAAAACAGTATAGAAAAATAAATACGGTACTTTTTGATTTTGATGGAACAATAATGGATACAAATGATTTGATATTAAACTCTTGGCAGCATACCTTTACAACCCTTACTGGAATTGAGGGAAACCGTGAAGAAATAATTGCAACTTTTGGTGAGACCTTGAGATATACAATGGAAAAGTTTTTTCCAGATACCCCTTCAGAAGAAAGCATACAAATTTATAGAGATTTTCAGAGGGATATTTATGAGGAGACTATTAAGCCTTTTCCAGGCATGGTGGAGATGATAAAAGAATTGAAGAATCAAGGCTATAAGCTGGGAATTGTAACTTCAAGGTTAAAAAGCTCAACTATGATAGGCTTGAAAAAAATAGGACTTAAGGATATCTTTGATGTGATTGTAACTATGGAGGATTGTTCAGCTCATAAACCGGATCCGGAGCCGGCACTTGTTACACTTAGAAAACTCGGCTCAATGCCAGAGCAAGCGATAATGTTAGGAGATACAAGTTTTGACATAGGATGTGCGAAAAATGCAGGAATCAAGGCTGTTTTGGTTGACTGGTCCATGGCAATAAGTCAAGAACAAAAAACAGGACCAGAAGGCCCTGATTATGTGTTAAAGAATCCAAAGGATATTTTTGATATATTATATTAGATATAATTTTGTCTAGTAATAATTTTTAACTGCTTGAGTATATACTTCTTCAATCTTCTCTGCAAAAATCTTAGTAGAATAGTTTGCAGAGGAGGTTTTTGCATTTTCGCAAAGTCGTTTGTAATTTATCTCGGGCATATTTAAAATAGAAGTTACATAGGATATGTATTCTTCATTATTCCTATAGGTATATCCATTATACCCGTTTATTATCACACCCTGGAGACATTTGTCGTCCTTACATACGGAAGGAATGCCACAAGCAAGAGCTTCTATATAAGTAAGGCCTTGTGCTTCACTTTGAGAAGCGCAGACAAATATATGACCTAATTTATAATATTTAGGTGTTTCAGAAGGTGGTACCATACCGACAAACTTGACAGAATCAGTTAACTTTAATTTTCCGGTTAGGGTTTTTAACTCTTCTTCATAAGGTCCCCCACCAACAATCAATAACAAAGCATTTGGTTCGATTTTCAATAGTTGCTTCATGTTTTTGATAAGCTCATCAACGTTCTTTTCTTTACCAAGTCTTCCGACATAAGAAAGTATTTTCTTTTCAGTCGAGATGCCTAGAGAGTTTCTCAATTCAAACAATTCTTCGTAATAAACTTTTCTTTGATATTTAGCAAGATCTATTCCAGTAGGCACTGTTGTAACAGGAGTTTTCAAGTCATACACATTTAAACTTTCTTTAGCTTTGTCAGTTGGTGTTATAACATAGTCAGCCCTTTTCAAAGCATATCCAGCTCCGAACCTAATCAGTTTTTTGCTGACTAATTGGTTATGAAGAAAATAATGGGTGTAGTCTTCATAAATGGTATGGTATGTATGAACGATAGGAATATGTAGCTTTCCGGCAATTTCCTTTGCGAAAATAAAGCTCATCCACTCACATTGTGAATGGATAATATCAGGTTTCCACGCTAATAGCTCTTTTACATATTTATTTTTGAAAAAACTATATGTACCCCTTGCTTCGGGATATATTCTTACATGAAAAGATCTAACATAGTAGGCACTATCATTTTTCTTGGGAGAGCCGTCTCTTGACAATGTTAGTATCTTGACTTCATGACCCTTTGCTTCAAGTTGTTTTTGCAAATTGAGAACTGAGGTGACTACCCCGTTTATAACAGGGGAGTACCAGTCTGTAGTAATTAAAATCTTCATTTATAGCTCACTTTTCAATTTATTTTTAACTTATATAATTTTATTCCGTTTTTTTAATTTTATTAGTCCAATTTTATTATATTTTTTACATAACTATATGTTGCCACAAATCTATGCAAAAGTCCATCAAATTTATCTTAATTTTTTATTAATAACGAGCGAATTATAGACTGAGTAAAACAAAAAATATAGATAATAAAGGTTGACGATTACTGTTGTTAAAAATATACTGTAGATGTAAACAATGTGCAGTAATTAAAATGGTGGGATTATGCTAAAAATATTTTATGGTAGAGACAATATTAATAAGGATGCATTCATATATGCGAAGGTCAAGGCTCAGGATAGGGCCTTGTTAATTGTCCCAGATCAATTTACTCTGCAGGCCGAGCGAGATGCCATTAAATACATGGAAGTAAAAGGGCTGATGGGAATAGAAGTAATCAGCATGTCAAGGCTCCAGTACAGAGTCCTTTCTGAACTTGGTGGCCTGAAGAAAAGTAAGATTGACAAGTATGGCAGACATATGCTCCTTGCCAAAATCGTAGCTGAAGAGAATGAAAAGATGGAGCTATATAGAAATCTGTATTCGCTTAGTTCATTTCTGGAAATGACCAATAATTTTATTTCAGAGATGAAGCAATATGATATGACACCGGCGCTTCTTTTGGATGTTATTGCTGGACTTGAAGGGGATTCCATCCTGAAGAGGAAGCTCATTGACATGCAAAGAATTTTTGAAAAGTATGAGGAGCTGCTAGAGGGTAAGTATTTAGATAGTGAGGATTACATTGATTTTGTGTTACCCAAAATATCCAAGTCAGAGCTTGTGAAAAATGCTGTTGTCTGGATATATGGATTTGACTACTTTGCACCTAAGAATCTTGCTATTATTAATGAATTAATAGGATGTACAGATGTTAATATTGTACTAACCTATGATGAAAAATGTAGAGATGAAGAGCTTTTTGATATTACAGGAGCTATGATATTTAAACTTACAGAAATGAGTAAGGAACAAAAAATATCTTATGACGTCGAAAAAATATCTGACCAATTTTTATGGACAAACCATGCGCAGGGGCTTGAGGTTGTGGAAAGGGAATTGTTTTCACTGCCTGTACAGGTGAGCGAAAGCAGTAAAGGAATTACATTGATTAAGGCAGCAAATCTTTATGGGGAAGCTGAATCCGCTGCAGCATATATTAGAAACCTGACAAGAGAAAAAGGCCTTGGATATAGTGAAATACTGGTAATATGTAATGATTTAGAGATTAGAGGGTCTATAATTAAGCGTGTCTTTGAAGAATACGATTTGCCGGTATTTATTGATAATAAAAGAAGTATATTGCACAATGCAGCAGTGATTTTTGTGTTGTCGCTAATGGATATGGTGGCTTACGGTTATAGAAATGAATCCGTTTTTGACCTGTTAAAGACGGGATTTATGGATTTTTCCCAAGAGAAAATTGAAGCACTGGAAAACTATGTTATTAAATATAAGGTTCAAAAAGGTGCTTGGAAGAAGGAATTCACAAAAGGAACTTTTGAATATGAACAAGAGGAATTTGAAAGCATCAATGAAAGCAGAAAAAAGTTTGTAGAGCAGATAAGTATTTTTGAAGAGGCCTTTAAGAAATCAGAAACTGTGAGAGAAAAGATTACAGCACTTTATTTGTATCTTTGCGATGAAATATGTTTGCCGGAAAAACTGAGAGCAATTATTGAGCTCGAGGAGAACTCTGGAAATCATGAGATTGCAATGGAAAATTCCCAAGTATTCAAGGAAATAGTCAATATTTTTGAT
>CAZWCK010000039.1:11062-12050 GCA_964632625.1 uncultured Oscillospiraceae bacterium | reverse complement strand
ATCATAAATTTCCTTGCGCCAACGGCGGAACAAAGAAAAAATTTATGATATAATAAAGAGCGAAGTCGAGTATATTTCATCATAAATTTCCTTGCGCCAACGGCGGAACAAAGAAAAAATTTTTGTGGATATTATTATTACAAAAGGAGAAAGAGTATGAATTTGAGTAATTTGGAAAGAAAAGACAAGATGGTATTTGACATTATTGGAAGAGAAACCAATCGCCAGGAAAACAAAATTGAGATGATTGCTTCAGAAAATTTTACAAGCCCAGCAGTAATGGAGGCCTGTGGAAGTATTTTGACAAATAAGTATGCAGAAGGCTATCCAGGCAAAAGGTATTATGGAGGATGCGAGCATGTTGATGAGGTGGAAAATCTTGCAATTGAAAGAGCAAAAAAACTGTTTGGCGCAGAGTATGTAAATGTTCAGCCACATTCAGGATCCTCTGCAAATATAGCTGTATATTTTGCACTATTAAAACCAGGAGATACTGTTCTTGGTTTAGACCTTTCAAATGGTGGACATCTTACTCATGGTAGCCCGGTAAACATATCAGGAATGTATTTTAATTTCATTCCTTATGGGGTAGATGAAAAGACGCAGCTGATAGATTTTGATCAGGTTAGGCAACTTGCCATAAAAAATAAGCCAAAGATGATAGTTGCAGGTGCTTCTGCATATCCAAGAACAATAGATGCAGCTAAATTTAGGGAAATTGCCGATGAAGTGGGAGCATTGCTAATGGTTGATATGGCACATTTTGCAGGACTTGTTGCTGCGGGACTACATCCAAATCCAATAGAGTATGCTCATGTTGTTACTACTACAACTCACAAAACTTTGAGAGGTCCAAGAGGTGGAGCTATTTTTGCAAAGGAAGAGTTTGCAAAGCAGTTAAACAAAGCTATATTCCCAGGAATACAAGGGGGTCCTCTAATGCATATTATTGCGGGAAAGGCAGTTTGCTTTGGAGAGGCTCTCAAGC